>CAZSCZ010000133.1:0-6069 GCA_964605455.1 uncultured Spirochaetia bacterium | reverse complement strand
TCATAAAAAATAATTTGTTGCTTTAAATACAAAATTGAGCAGTTTTTTAAATTATTTTCGGAAAAATCTATTGAGTTGTTAAAATACAAATTTTTTGACTTTTGGTGTTGATTTAATATCTTATTATTATGAAGAAGATGAAACTTGTAGTTGCTACAAAAAATATTCATAAATTAAATGAAATTAAAGAGTTGCTAAAATCTTATAGAATTAACATTTTTTCTTTACTTGATTTTAAGAATTATCCTGAGATAAAAGAGACAGGAAAGAGTTTTTATGAAAATGCATATTTAAAAGCAAGATCTATAAATAAATATACAATGCTTCCGACCTTAGCAGATGATTCAGGACTTGAGGTTGAGGCACTAAATAATAAGCCTGGTATTTTTTCTGCAAGGTATGCTGGTGAAAATGCTTCAGATTTTAAAAGAATAAAAAAGCTGCTGAAAGAAATGAAAGATATTCCTTTTGAGAAACGGAAAGCAAGGTTTGTTTGTTGTATGGTTCTTATTGATGGTAGGAGAGTATTTAATGTAACTGGATTTTGTGAAGGATTTATTGCGACAAAACCTTATGGTAAAAATGGTTTTGGATATGACCCTGTATTTTATCTTCCTGATTTAGGTAAAACAATGGCGCAACTTGAAATGGAGGAAAAGAATATTATAAGCCATAGAGCAAATGCAATTAAAAAGATAAAAGAAATATTAATTGAGGAATATAATTTAAATAAATTAAAATGAAATCAGTTACTTATACTTCAGATATATTAATAATTGGCACAGGTATAGCAGGGCTTACAGCTGCAATTTATGGTGCTGAGGCAGGTTTTAAGGTGAATTTGATTACCAAAGGTTCGCTTATAGAAGATACAAATACTTATCTGGCACAGGGTGGGATTATTTATCAAGATAAAGAGGATATTAATTCCTTGCTCCAGGATATAATTAATGCAGGGGATGGACTTTCACTTTATGAAGCTGTTGAAGTTTTAGCAAAAGAAGGTGCCAAGTATATAAATGATTTGCTCATAGAAAAAGCTAAAATAGATTTTACAAGAAGTAAAGATGGAACCTTAGATTTTACTGCAGAAGCAGCTCATTCTGCAAGAAGAATAATTCACAGTGCTGATACTACAGGTAAGGCAATTGAACAAGGACTTTTAAAACTTATTAAAAAATATAAAAATATAAAAATTTTCAAAGAACATATAGCAGTTGATATATTAACACTTCAGTATCATACAAAGGAGAAACTTGCTATTTATAAAGAACCTGAAGTTGTAGGTGCATATATTTTTGATATAAAAGAAAATAAGGTAAAGATATTCTACGCAAATGCAATAATTTTGGCAACAGGTGGATTAGGTAGGATATATAAATATACAACGAATCATTCTGCATCTACAGGTGATGGTTTTGCAATGGCTTATAGAATTGGAGCACATATTATAAATATGGAATATACACAATTTCATCCTACCACACTTTATCATAGATTAAAACCTGGGTTTCTTATTACTGAAGCTTTAAGAGGAGAGGGGGCTGTGCTTAAAACAATTGATGGAAAAGAGTTTATGCATAAATATCATCCATTAGATTCCTTAGCCCCACGAGATGTTGTAGCAAGAGCTATTCATAATGAAATGATAAAACATAATCATCCATATGTTTTGCTTGATATATGTTCATATATGGATTCTGGAAAAATAAAGGAGCGATTTCCTACAATCTATAAAACTTGTCTTGAATGTGGAATTGATATAACAAGAGAACCAATTCCTGTTGTTCCAGCATTCCATTTTATTTGTGGTGGCATAAAAGTAGATTTATGGGGAAGAACAAATATTCGGCGACTCTTTGCTATAGGTGAAGTATCCTGTACAGGAGTGCATGGAGGTAATAGACTCGCAAGCACATCACTTTTAGAAGGACTTGTCTGGGGTGGACGGTGTATTAAATTTATAGAGAATAACAAAAAATTTTATTTAGATTTTAAATTTCCAGAAGCTATTGCTTGGGAACATTCTAATTCAAAGGAGGAAGCTGATCCCGCAGTTATTCATAAAGGATGGCTTACTCTTAAAGATATAATGTGGAATTATGTTGGCCTTGTGAGAAGTACAAAGAGATTGAAAAATGCTCTTAAAGAATTAAGAAGTTTAAAGGAAAATATTGATGAATTTTTCTGGAATACTAAATTGAATAAGGATATAATAGAACTTAGAAATGGAGTCCAGTCTGCTTTGCTTATAACAGAATCTGCATGGAGAAATAAAGCATCAATTGGAACCCATTACAGAATTGATTAAGGCACAATTACTTGTTTTACTTCTTTATTTATTTTGAGTAATTCTGGATGTTCATTTAAAAATTTTATTACTTTTCTTAATCTTAATGGCTTACCTTTATACAAATTTTGAAATATTATTTTCATCAATTGATAATCTGGTTCCTCGTCAATTGTTAATCTGTAGTCAGGATGTCTATAAAACTTGTATGGAACAAGTTCAAAAATTCTAAATTCATTTCTGTTTTCTCTTATATATGGAGTAACATGCTCTAATTGATATGAATCTTTAGCATTTTTGAAACATTTTTCAAGCGCATTTTTTGATATAATTTCAAATCCACATCCTAATGGGAGATACTTATAAATTGTATAATCGCTTTGCAATTTTATATGTTTTACTAACGCCTTTTTTAAATGAAGTGTATCTACAAGCGGGTTATCAGCTGTGAGCCTTATGATTATATCAGATTGAATCTTTTTATTTGCATCATAAAATCTTTTCAATACATTTTCCTTATCTCCTCCACTTATTATAACATTAGAATAATTTTTTATATGACTACGAATAAGTTCTTTCTCTTCTTTAGGAACTAATACTACAATATAGTTTATAAACTTTTTTAACATTAAGACTCTTTCTATTATATGAATTAAAGTAGATTTTCCTGAGAGAGGTAAGAATAATTTACCTGGTAACCTTGTTGAATTATATCTTGCTTGGATAAAGACAGCAATTTTTAAATTTTTCTTTGGCATAATTTTAAAGGTTTTAATTTATCTCGCAGCTAAAAATTGAAAGTATACCATTCATCACATTTTTTGCAGATAGGGACCTTTTGAAAGTTAAAATTGTAATTATTTAAATAATATTCACGCAATTTTAGCCATATTTCATTTATATTATTAGTTTGAAGATTTCCTATAATATATTTGCCATTAAAATCTTGTTTACATATAGGCACATCGCCATTTACAAAAATTTCCATATCTCTTTGCAAATGCCAGCAGGGAAATCGTTCAAGAGGTGTTAAGTCAGCAATTTGTTTATCTTCAAGTAAATTTAAATAATTGTTATATTTCTGAATAACAATATTAGGTGTCAGCTTTTCCCAAAATTCATAAAATTGCTCTATCTCAGTTTTATTATCCTGAATTTTCAATATTTGCACAAATGTTCGTAATTTATTAATTTCATTATAGTTTAGAAATTTTTGAATGTTTTGTTTTACAGTTTCATAATAATTTTTTCCATCAGCAGATAATCGCAATTTGCCATAAGTTTCCTGTGAAATTGCATCTATTCCAAAAAGAAGTGTTAATTTTTCTGCAGGGTATGAAGATAATTGTTGAATAATTTCGTCATTTAATAATGTTCCATTTGTTTCAATTATTAAATTAAAAATTTTAGAATTTATTACATAATCAACAAATTCAAGGAAGAATGGATGCAAAAGCGGTTCACCCATTAAAGTAAAACTTACAATAATATCATCATATTCTGCTGTGAGTTCTCCCACAATCTTTTTTAGAAGTTCAAATCTCATATCTTCAATTTTTCTTGTTAATTGTTGTCTTGGACAGAATATACATTTTAGATTGCAATTATTTGTTATCTCTATTTCAACATATTTTGGAAATATATGGAGAATTTCTGGGTGTGATTCTATTATATTAAAAATTGTTACATAATCACTTTCCCAGTTTACAAATTTCTTTAAGTTTTTAATAATTTCAAAATTGCGTTTTGATGAAGCGGTTATTTGAACCCTTTTTATGCTGAAATCTTTTTCAGCAATTTCAACTTCTATAAAATATTTATTAATATCAGCATTTATGCAATCAAAAACTTTTCTTGAAGGGATATCAGGTTTTTTCCAAGTATTATCTTTTATTTTTTCAAGAAATTCAAATGACATAATTTCTGGGACAAGACCTTCGGCATAATTGTCACCAAATGTATATTCAGCATAACCATTAATATGAAGATTGTATAATTTATGTAATTCCTGAATATCAATAAATGGACTATCTCCATATACCAATATTATGTTGTTAAACTTTTTCTCTTTTACAATGTGGTATAACGAATTCAAAAGGTCCTGATTATTTTTTACATTTATTTTTGATATATATGTATTAATTTTATATTCTTTTGAAATAGAAATAATTTTTTCAATAGATTCATTTTTTTCCTGCGGGATTAAAACCAATTTTTCAAAATCAAGTGGAGCAAGTTTTTCAAGAATAATTTGAAAAGAATTTCTGTTATTATCTACTGGAAGAAGTGTAAATTCAAGAGTGTTATTTGCAGAAAGTAGCGTAGTATCAATTACAATTAAATCTTTCATAATTTTAATTTTTCAATTCTTTTATATAATTCTTCGTTTGAGATTATAGTATCGCCACCTTTTTTCTTCCATTTACCATTATAGTATATAAATTTCTCATCATTTTCAAGAATAACTTCAATGTAAGAATTTTCTTTCTGTTGTTCAATCCACTCTTTATATTTCTGGTCGAGTTTTTTTGCAATAATTCTATTTTTTATATTATATTTAACTTCCTCAAGGGAAAGGTATCTTTTCTTTTTTTTATCTACAACTTTAACAATATGCCAGCCCCACCTTGAATAAAGCAATTGTGGTGCAACTTTACCTTTTTTAAGTTTAAATAAAATTTCATCAATTTCAGGTAGCCATTCACCTTTTGCAATATACCCGATATCACCACCCAATGGTGCAGAGGCTTCATCATCAGAATATTTCCTGGCTAGCTTTTCAAATCTTTCACCTGCTAATGCCCTTTGTAATATCTTTTGCGCTTTTTTCTTTAGCTTCTCTCGTTTAGATAATGAAGCATTTGGATTATCCATTATTAAAATATGCTTTACTCTTATTTTTGGGGGTTCGTACATCTCTTTTTTGTGTTTAATATAATATTCTTTTATCTCTTCCTCAGTCGGTTCTTCAACTTTACTTCTTACTTCAAGACTTATTATTTTTTCTGTTAAAATTTGATTTTTATAATCCTCTCTCAATTCTTCAATAGTTTTTCCTGCTCTTTTTAATTCTTCTTTCAAAGCTTTGTCAGACCATCGGTTTATTGCTTTTATATTTTCTATTGCTTGGTCTATTTCACTTTCACTTACAAAAATTTCCTTTTGACTTGAAATTTGTTCAATTAATTTTTTATTAATAAGCCTGTCAAATACAGAAGATTTAAGATTATGAGGAGTTTGTTGTCCCATTTTAATTAAGGTTTTTCTTACCTTAAAAAAGTTGTCTTTTAAATCATAAAGAGTAATGATATCTTCATTTACAATTGCAAGTATCCTATCATAAATCTTACTGCTAAGTGTTGAAGTAAAGGAAATAATAGCAAATATTATGATTAACAATATTTTATAAATCTTCATTGTAGAGAAAATTTAATATATAAAATTAGAATGTCAAATAAAACTTAAGAGTGTTGTAAACTTAAGAAAAAATTGGGCTTTTGTAGGAGACTCTTCAGTCTATTCAGAGGGTTAGGGTCTCCTATTTTGCCCATAATTGCACTACCTAAAAGGGTAGAATCCTCAATATTGTGTTACACACTGTTTTAAACACTTAAGTTTACAATAATGCGCCAGCAGAAAGATATCTTGCGTTAGGCTAAAAAAAGCCCCTGTGCCTATAAAAAGATGACATATTTAGAAGGCTTAAATTTTCATTATCTCCTCAATTCCAATATCTGGGCTTAAAATCTTTAGGATTCTTTATCTGCATAACTTCGCCT
>CAZSCZ010000132.1:0-6138 GCA_964605455.1 uncultured Spirochaetia bacterium | reverse complement strand
TTTAAATTATAATTTCCGAACAGTCTATTTTATTCTAAAAGGAGGTGATTTATCGTTGGAATTTTCTATTACAAAAATAGAGATTCTTGAGGAACGTGTTAATAAGCTCCTTGGTTTATTAAATAAGCTAAGAGAGACCACTACGGAGCTATATAATGAAAATCAGCAGTTAAAGAAAGCTCTTACTGAAAAAGAAGCAAGGTTAAATGAAGTAGAACAGGAATATAATAGGATTAAATCTGAATACGAAGAATTAAATTCAAATCAGGAAGTTGTAAAAGAAAAGATTGAAGCGATAATTGAGAATCTTGATGAAGTAGAAAAGAAGTTTGAGCCATCTGAGATTGGGGCAGATGAACAGACAACAGAAACAAATGAAGAAAAGGATGTAGAAGGAAAGACCGAATCTGCAGAAGAGTCAACCGAAGATGTAGAGGTAAAAAATGGTGAACAAGACGAGGCACAGAATAAAGAAGCACAACAAACATCTATAGAAGAGGATGAAGTTACAATTAATCCTTTAGAAGAAGATGATGAAGATGTAGATGCAGACCTATTAATAAAAGATGATAAAGCAGAGTGGTAATTTTATGTATGGAGAGAGAGATTAAATATATTAAAGTAAATATATTTGGTAATATATATACACTGAAAACAGATGCTGATGAGGAATACATTAAAAAATTAGCAAGATATCTTAATAAAAAGAGAGAAGAATTATTGGGTAAAAATGGTGGCTCCTCTCTTTTAAAAGACTCTATTATGGTTTCTTTGAATATTGCAGATGAATATCATAGATTAAAAGAAGAAGTGGAAAATATAGATAAAGAGCTGGGTAAGAAAACTGAAGGTCTAATTAAAAAAATAGAAGATGGTCTTACAAAAGAGTATATCGAAATAAAATAATAGTTTTATTATGGAACAGGTTAAGCATAAGTTAGACGCGGAAATTCAATTTGTAATCTTTACTATAAGTAATACTGAATATGGAATTTATATAAACAATGTTTTAGAGGTTGTAAGAGCTGATGGAATAGCTCCATTACCCAAAGCCCCGCCTTTTATCAAGGGGGTTATTAATTTGCGAGGAAAAGTAATTCCTGTTATGGATTTAAGAGAAAGATTTAATGTTATAAATATTATAAATACGCGTAAAACAAGGATTATAATTATTAGACTTGAAAATAAGGAGGTCGGACTTATTGTAGATTCTGTTATTAATGTTGAGAGTATAAACAAAGCGAAAATAGAACCACCATTGCCTGTTTTTGGTGGGCTTAAAATGGAATATATAAATGGGATTGCTAAATTTAATAATAGGATTGTAATTATTCTTAATATAGAAAAGATTCTTACAAGTGAAGAGAAAATTTTATTGCAGGAAGATATAAATGGAGAGCAAGCAGTTTAAGCTTTTCTTTTTTATTGTTCTATTTTTTATATTTAGTTCAATTTCATTTTTTATATATTTGGATTGCGCTACTAATATAATATTTATTTCCATTGGCATCGGGTTTCTTTTATCTTTTTTATTTTTTATTATATTTTTTAATCTTTATAAAAAACGCTTAAAGAAAAATCTTACATTTACAATAAATCTTTCAAAAGGTATAATTGATGAGCAAATATATGAACAGGCTGAAGATGAGATTGGGAAGCTTTCAGATGCATTAAATGAGGTAGCAATACATTTAAAGTTTGTGCTGAATAATTTTGAAGAGGCTATACAGGGTTTGTATTCTATTATAGAGAAAGTAAATAAAACTTCTGAGACTGTAACATTTGAGACGAGATTGCAAACAGGATTACTTGAAGAGATTTTTAATTCATTTGAATTTCTTGCAAAATCAATACAGGCTGTAGCAGAGAAAGCAGAGGCAATGGCAGAGGTTGCTCAGCAAACCAAGCAAGAAGTAAATGAAGGTGGAAGGTCTATAATAGAGATGATAAATGAAATGAACGAAATTTCAACAAGCACAAAACAGATTGTAGAAATTATAGATGTAATAAATGAGATAGCAGACCAGACAAATTTATTAGCATTAAATGCAGCAATTGAAGCAGCAAGGGCAGGAGAACAAGGAAAAGGATTTGCTGTTGTTGCTATGGAGATAAGAAAACTTGCTGAAAGAAGTGCCGATGCTGCAAACCAAATTGCTAAACTTGTAGAGATGAGTAATAAAAAAGTGAAAAGAGGCACAATGCTTTCAAAGTATGCAAATGATGCTATAAATAAAATATTGAAAGATGTAAATAATGTTACTGAACTTGTAAGAAAAATTAAATCTGTTACATCTGAAGAATCAAACAATAGCATTAAAATTTTACAGTCATTAGAACGAGTAAAACAGGTTAGCCAGAATACAGTAAAACAAATAACTCAACTTGTTAATACTGCATTGACTCTTTCAAATTATGCTAAAAATTTAAGAACAATTCTTGAAAGATTTAATATTAAAAAAAGGACAGCAATTGAACTTCTAAAAAAATAGAACAGGATTAATTAAATATTAAGTGATAAATTGATAGTTTTTTAATATATTTAAGATTAATTCTGTTAATCTCGTCCGAAATATTATGGAATATAGTGATAAAATTATAAAGACTTTTTATGATGAGTGTGGAGAACTTGTTGATAATCTTGAAAAACAATTACTTTTATTAGAAAAGACTCCTGAAAATCAAGAGCTCATTAATGAGATTTTTCGTCTTGTCCATAGTATAAAAAGTGAAGCTGGTTTGATGGGGTTTAATAATTTTGCTTCGCTTGCCCATAAATTAGAGGATGTGTTTCAATTTTTGCGGGATAATAAACTGAAATTAAACAAAAGTTTACTTGACCTCTGTTTGAAAGTAATAGATAGATTTAGGAGAATTTTAAATGTCTTGAATGATACAGGAAAAGATGAAATTAAAAATAATGATTTAATAAAAAAACTTGAGAAAATAACATCTAAAAAATCTAAAAAAAAAGAATTATCTATTAAAGAAGAGAAATTAAAAATTAAAACTGAAAATATTAAACTCGCAAAAAAAGAAGGATATAAAAATCTGTTTCAGGTAAATATTAAATTATTTGATAATATAGCATTAAAATATGCACGAGCATTTTTGATTTATAATAATATTTCGTCAGTAGGAAAAATCTTAAAGACATCTGTGGACTTTATTAATCAGCAGAAAGATGATTTATATGTAAACTTTACACTTTTGGTTGCTACAAATAAATCTGAGAATGAAATTTATAAGTTGGCAGATGTAAGTGAAGTTGAAAGAGTATCTGTTAAACCAGTATATAAGTTTAAAAAAGAGACTAAATCTGCTTCTGATGAATTATTAAAATCTCAGAGTATCCGAGTAGATGTAGAAAAAGTAGACCATCTGATGTCTTCCGTAGGAGAATTAATTGTTAATTATAATCGTTTTGAAAAAATTGTTCCCTACATATCTTCAAATCAAATTTCAAAAGAGATTGTAACAGAATTTGAAGATATAGCTATTCAATTTAAGCGAATTATTAATTCACTTCAAGATGATGTGATGAAAATAAGAATGGTTCCACTTAAAACTCTTTTTGATAAAATTCCGAGATTTATCAGAGAACTTTCACAACAGCTTAACAAAGAGATTGTTCTTACAATTAGTGGAGAATATACTGAAGTTGATAAGACTGTTATAGATGAACTTAGAGAGCCATTAATTCATATAATAAGAAATGCAATTGGGCATGGAATTGAGACGCCAGAAGAGCGTAAAAAGAAAGGAAAAAATAAAAAAGGAAAAATTACAATAAATTCGTATCAGTCAGGAAATAATATTATAATAGAAATTAAAGATGATGGAAAAGGAATAGATATTGAAAATATAAAAAAAAGAGCAATTAAGATGAAGCTTATATCTGAAGAAGAAATTTCAATGATGAATGAATCAGAGGTGCTCAATTTTATATTTGCACCAGGGTTCAGCACAAGTAAGAAAATTACAGATGTTTCTGGTAGAGGTGTAGGGATGGATGTCGTGAAGAAAAATATAGAACGGCTTCAAGGACAAATAAAAATATATTCACAAAAAGATGTTGGAACAAGTGTGATTATTGCGATTCCACTTACACTCGCAGTTGTTGAGGCACTTATTATAAATACTGCAGGTATAAATTTTGCTATCCCACTTTATTTTATTGAAGAAGCTTTACGAATTTATAAAGATGAGATAATATTTGTGGATGAATATGAAGTTATAAATTTACGCGAATCCTTGCTTCCATTACTAAACTTAAAAGAGATACTTGGCCTGGATAATTTCTGTGAAATCTCGCAAAAGAAAAAAGAAAAATATTTTGTTGTAGTTGTTAGTTATAACGAAAAAAAAGTTGGAATAGTCGTTGATAAATTTATAAGTCAACAGGATATTGTAATAAAGCCAATATCAGAATTTATAAATAAAATAGAAGGTATATCAGGGATAACAATTTTAGGTGATGGAAGTGTAGCTTATATTCTGGACCCATCAAAATTAATTGAACATTATATTGCACAAAAAGAAAATTTATTAAAAGAGTTACGGTAATATGCCAGATTTAATAACTCATATGAGTTTTAATTATATAATTTACAAAATATACAGAAAACGTTTTAATCTTATTCTTTTTCTTGCTGGAGCTATTATACCAGATTTGCCAATAAGTCTCAAAATATTTTTAATAGATTTCTTGCATTATTATCAGAATATTGAATATATATCCGCTTTGACACATTTACTCCATACGCTTTTAATTTCCTTGCTTTTTTCAATTTCAATTGGTGTATTGTTTGAGAAGGTTTTTGGTTCAATAATTTCACTATATACTGGAATTTTGTTACATCTTTTTCTTGATTTTTTACAGAACAGCTGGAGTAATGGATTGCTTCTTTTTTTTCCTTTTTATAATAAACCATTTAGCTTAAATTTGTTTACCTATGGCATTGAATTTAAATATTTTTATGTGATACTACCTGCATTGATTTTGGTTTATTTGTGGCGTAAAGAGAGAGCCCACTTAAAATTTACATTAAATTTTAAAAGAATATCTATTTCAATTGGAATATTAATTTTAATAATTTTAATTTCTTGGTTAAATATAGAGAAAGTAATAAATAGTGGAGTGCTTTGCCTTGACTTTAGATTTAATTCACAAAAATATGATAACCGTATTATTGTTTTAAACAGAACACCTGTAGTTTCTGTGGAGCCCATAAAAATTTATTATAGAGGAAAAAAATTAACTCTTGAAAATGTAAAAATCCCTTTGAAAAAACACGATAAAGTTATACTAAAAGGAATTTATAAGCATAATCAAAGTAGGATAAATGTTATTGAAATCCATCGTGTAAATTTTATAAAACAAATCATTTCGTTTACAGGATTGTTGTTTTTCCTATGTATAGTAATCAGGTCGTTAATTTAACAGTAGCGCAGCATTTTATTTATATATTGCCATAGGAACAAAAGGAGCATTAAATGAAAAGAACAGGAGTAACAAATCTACCGCTACATTATGGCCGAGCACCAAGATGGCTATTTGATAGAATGGTGAAGCTTGCACGAGAAATAGCTATTATAATAGTTGAAGAATTTGGTCCAGTAGAGTTTTTAAAGAAGATTTCTGACCCATTTTGGTTTCAATCTTTTGGTTGTGTGCTTGGATTTGATTGGCATTCAAGTGGTATTACAACCACTGTGTGTGGGGCATTAAAAGAAGCTCTTAAAGATATTGAAAATGAGATTGGAATATTTGTTGCTGGTGGAAAAGGCGGGACATCTAAAAAGACTCCTGATGAAATAATAAAGAAAGGTGAACTTATATCTGTCTTGCCTGATAAACTTGTATATGCAAGTAAAATTGTAGCAAAGGTTGATAATACAGCAATTCAGGATGGGTTTCAACTTTATCAGCATAATTTTATATTCACAAAGCAGGGAGAATGGGCTGTTATTCAGCAAGGGATGAATCC
Source organism: uncultured Spirochaetia bacterium (assembly GCA_964605455.1). GTDB lineage: Bacteria > Spirochaetota > JAHITG01 > JAHITG01 > JAFGFC01 > CAZSCZ01. Next base: position 148 of record CAZSCZ010000132.1, on the reverse strand, counting down.
TGAAAATAGATATGCGAGACGGTATCACTGGCTAAGCTTGAATTTGCAAAGCTTTATTGAAGAACCACATATTGGTATTTGTTGTGATTTGAAAAAAGAAAATGTACTTAATATGGTAGCAAAAGAAAGTGAAAATTCACGAAAAGCT
>CAZSCZ010000131.1:0-6149 GCA_964605455.1 uncultured Spirochaetia bacterium | reverse complement strand
TACAACTTATTATAAAAGGATTCCTTAAAAATGGGGGTAATTTTTCAACACTCTTATTTTTTTCTTGACTTTTGAATAAAAAAATGTATTATTTTATAGATTTTAGAAAATCTGAATTATTACTTAAAAATAGAGCAAAATATTGTAAAAAATTTTTTTACACTACTTTACTATATATGGAGGTAGAAAAAAATGAAAAAGATGTTAATTTTATTTTTAACTTTATTGTTATTTATAGTTGCCTGTAGCAAGTCAGGTATCAATCCACTATCAGATGATATAAAAAACTCTCAGGCAAAAGCTGAATTAGAGGGAATAATTAAGCATTCTCCTTATTTTTCCGATTCAAATCAAGAAGACTCATCAACATCACGGTTACGAAGTTTAAATTTTGTTGTTTCAGAATTTAAAGGCACTGTAGCACCTAATAACAATTGGTATCGGAGATGTGACTGGCAAAATGTCTATAGAGAAATTATTATTGAACCTTTGGATTTAGAGCAAGGTAAAGCTTGGGTAGAAGTAAATACTATTATTAACGGATATCTCCGAACTGCTACCAACGGTTTACAACTTATTGAGGGTCCATATATTGATAAGCCATTTACACATTATATTACAAGAAAGGCTTATTTTGAACGAGAAAATGGAAAATGGAAACTCAGAAAAATTTCACCGGCATATGCCTCTTATTTGCCATTAGATAATACTCCTAAAATAGAAATTGTTTCAGTAAAAGTATATCGTGGAACCGAAACTACTCCAATAATTATAATTACTAATACTGAGACATTATACGATAAAGATACTTTGCCTCAGTTAACATCTGGGGAGGTAATAAAAGTAAAGCTTACTGCAGAAAATAATTTAAGTGGAACTAATTATTGCTATATTCATCGCTATTTATATCGTCGAGATGCAATGGGTAATGAATCAGGAAATATTTATACTAATACCTATACTGTTGGACAAATACCAGGAATATATCAAGCTTGGTTTGATGCTATAGATAAAAAAACAATTGATGATATATTAACAGAAACTAATTATGCTTCAGTATTATGGGGTATTCCTTATAGAGTAGAATAAATTTAATTATAATTTCCGAACACTCTTTTTTTAATAAACAAGGAGGTATAGTTTGGATGAAAAAAGTGAAATCTATAATTTTTATAATTACTCTTTTCTTTTTTACTTTTACAACTTATGCATATCAAATCAATATAGGTATAGATGGTTCACTTTATTATTCTCCATTAAAGAATTATAATGACTATATCACTTCATATGAATTTAAAAAAATAGGCTTTGGTCCAGAGATTGGGATACATAGTCGAGTTTTTATAAGAGAAAAGATTATATTGCAGACTTGTTTTTCATATTTTATAACAAAATCAAAGCGTGAAAATGAAAAAGTAGAATCTGAACTTTTAGGTTATCATTATGTAACTTGTGAATATACATTTACTGCCTTCTCTATAATGCTTGATACGATTTACTATTTTAATCCTAAATCAGTTTATCGTTTTTACATAGGTGCTGGTTTAGGGGTTTTTCCAATAAAAATTTCAAGTTCATATGGGTATAAAGTTAATAAGGAAGATACAGAACTAAGCAATAAAACATCTGATTCTGACACACATACTTGTTATGGCTGTAATATTTTAGGTGGTATGGAGTATTTTATCAATTCAAAAAATACTCTTTCTTTAAATTGCGAATTGAAAATTAAATTTACAGACTTAAAAATCAAAAAAGAAAATAATGAAGAAATATATGCAGGATTTAATGGTGCAGGTATAATTATTGGGATTAGTTATTATTTGTGAGATATAGCAAACAGTGTTCTAATAAATGCTACAGACAAGACAGATTATTTTGGCAACATATCATAATTTAAAATAGAGTAATATTTCAAGTTTTCTAAAAAATTATTATTTCCTTGCAGTTTTTAAGTAAGGAACAGGCGGACTTTTCCTCCAAACTCTGTTATATTCTATCTTTCAACAGGGCTAAAGTCCTGTTTCTACATTTTTTTAGAAAATCTGAATTATTATAAAACAGATTTGGAGGAAAAATATTAAAGTTAAATAAGAGGGGCTTTCTTTTTTAATTATCAATTAGGTACGGCTGAACCATTTTTCTATTTCTTTCTTAGAAAGTTTTATTATAGCAGGTCTACCATGTGGACAAGTGTATTTTGATTCAACATCTAATAACTGTTTTATAAGCACTTCTTTTTGTTCTTTATTTAAATAATCACCTGCCTTTACAGCAGATTTACAGGCTATTGTTTTAAGAATTTCTTCTTTTAATGTAATTGTATCAACTTTTTTGTTATCCATAAGAAGTGAAATTATATCAAGAAAAAGTGATTTATCATCAGTATGCCTTATATATGATGGGACCCCATAGATTGCAATTGTATTTTGACCAAATTCTTCAAATACAAATCCTATTTCTTTTAAAATATCTTCTGTTGACTTTAAAACTTCCATTTCAGATGGTGAAAGTGAGACATTTAAAGGAATTAAAAGATTTTGAGTTAAATTTTCTTTTTTTTTAATTTCATATTTTAATCTTTCATATATTACTCTTTCATGCGCTGCATGCTGGTCTATTACTAAAACTTCATTTTCGTTTTTCTCGTAAAAGATGTATGTATTAAATAGAGTAAAAAAATTTTCGGTTTTGAATTCTTTAAATGAAACAGGTTCAACAGGAGTAACAACTGGTTGCTTTTTTTTCTCTTGAGTTTGAACAAATTTATAAATAGCATTTTGAATTGATTCTTTTATTTCCTTTTTATTTTCAGATTTTTTGGGCTCTATATGAGGAATTTCAGGGATAGCTGTTTGTGGTGATAATACTGATTTTATTGTATTTATAATTTTATTGCCTATAAAAAATTCATTTAAAAATCTAACTTCTTTTTTTGCAGGATGAACATTGACATCTACAAACTCAGACGAGGCATCTATATAAACAAATGCATAAGGATATCTTCCTTTTGGCACAAGTTCTTTGAATGCCTCTGAAATCCAGAAATTAAAATATTTTGCTATAATAGGTCTTTTATTTAAAAATAAATATTGCACATTTCTTGTAGGTCGATTAATTGCTGGCTTTGAGATGTATCCTTTTACTTTAAGGAAATCATCGCCAGATTCAAAATAAATTAGATTTTCTTTTAGTTCCGCCCCATAAATTTCACAGATTCTGTCAAGTACTGTTTCTTGTTTATAAAATGTTAAATCTTTCTGAGCATCTACTATTAATTCAAATTTTATATCAGGATTGGAAAGTGCAATTGCTGTAATTGTGTCTTTAATATATTTAAGTTCTGTATTATTGCTTTTAAGGAATTTCAATCTTGCTGGTGTGTTATAAAAGAGGTGCAGAACTTTAACAGTTGTGCCTGTTTTTGTAGGGATATATGTTTTTTTTATTTTCCTTCCTGCATCTTCAACTAAAAGTTTTACACCTGCATCCATATTGGAGGTCTTTGTTATAATCTCAACAATTGCAACAGATACAATAGACGATAAAGCTTCACCACGAAATCCAAATGTTTTTATATTATTTAAATCTTCAACTGTTTTTATTTTACTTGTGGAATGTTTTTTTATAGCGAGAGTAACATCTTCTTCTGTCATTCCCTCACCATTATCACTTACAGTAATCTCTTTTTTCCCTGCATTTTTTATAATTATTTTGAGCTCATCAGCATTTGCATCAAGCGAATTTTCAATCAGTTCCTTTACAACTGATGCAGGATTTTCTATAACTTCACCAGCAGCTATTCTATTATATATTTCAGGTGGTAATAAAACAATTTTTCCCATTTAATTAAAAGCCTGCGCTTATTCCTGCGCTCCAAGTTTCTTTATTTATAAGTTTTCTAGTAGCGTCGTATTCATAAGTTCGTTGATAATATACTTTTAAATAAACATACGGTATAATTCTTATACCACCATCAAATGTAAGGATAGTATTAGCGTCATACAGGTTCCCAAAGAGACTCCTTCTTCCAGTCAAGCCAACAACATTAAGTTTGTTATAACTAGCTGTGCCATAGACATAAGGTATAATACCTCTTGCAAGTGAAAGATATACAGTGGCTTTATTTGAGATTTCATCATTATAATATTCCTGAAAAATAAATCCAATTTCACCTGCGCCAAACAGTTTTATACCAGATTGAACAAGATAACCATTAACAGTCTCAGGTGAAGGGTTAATGTACATAAGGACAAGGCCATATCTAAATTTATCTACACGTTGTAATTCATAAAATGAATCAAAGTATTCAGGAACATAGTTATCTTGTAGGTATCTATATTCAGCACGATATACAAGGAACATAAAATTTCCTTTAAATCCTGTAGCAAACCCGAAATTATCTGAGCCTTGCCATCCTTTTTTTCCAATATAATTTGGGGCATATATAGAATAAGTAGCCCAATCTATGAAATATTTCAGATTCAGCAAATGAGTTGTGATTATTGGTAGTCCTGCATCAAATCCCCAATTTATAACTTTTGTGTCTTCATCTATTACTTCAGTATCAGCCACAAGAGTTGCACCTATTTGCAATTTTGATAACATTCCCATTTGAGATAATCCTAATGGGAATATTAAAAATCTTGCTCCATAGATTTCTCTGCGACCCAGATCTGCACACATTGTTTCTATTCCCACGAAGTTATTATAAATGTATCCAAATTCAAGTCCAATTCTCCTTACTGTAGGAAAATTTAACATATTAGAATATTGATTCATTATAAATCCATTTGCAAATGTAACACTTGGCAATGAACCAATTCTTAAATATAATGGATCACCTTTCTGACCATATCGGATATACAGGAATTTTATAACAAAGTCATGAAGAGAATCAGATGGACATCGGAAATCCCATTCATTATGATTATACCATTTTTTTGAATAAAGGAAATGTTTATAAGAAAGAATAATAATGGGTAGATAAAATCCAACACCAATTTTACATATAGCAAATTCAGGCATAAGTGCAATAAGTCCGTATCCTTTATTATTAATATTCAAATATTGAAAATCAAGCCCGAAATGGAACTCAAGTTTTGGATTAGGACACCAGGGTTCTTTTTTCTTTTCTGGTTTAGGAGCAGCTTGGGGTCTCTCTTCCTTTTTCGGTTCCTCTTTTGGCTTTGGTGTCTCTTTAACAGCTGGTTTCTCTTTTTCAGCTTCTCCAACAGGTTGTTTGAGCTCTGGCTGCTTAGCTGGTTCTGTTTGGGCTATAGATGGTGCTGATGCAACATTGTATTCTTTCAATACATCAGATGGTATTTCTGTCGGAGTTGTTGGCGGGGAATCCTGTGAGACTTCTGTCATCTTGTATGCTGGAACAATTACACTTATATCAGGCTGATTTATATTTGCAACTTCCACCTGGCCTTCAAAAACATATACTTTGCTTGGACTTCTTTTACCATAAGTTGCATCAACTACAAAATCAGTGCCGCGGACCCCTATAATTGCTGTGGGAGAATAGATTTGAACTTCACCACCTCTACGAATAAGTGCTTTTAAAATTCCTCGTATTTTACCTTTAATTAACCTTATAATTGTTTTTTCATTTGCTGTTTCTGCAATTTCTTTCAATTGAGTTATAGTTCGTTCCTTTATTATAAATTTATCACCTTTAAATAAAACCTTAACATAAGAATTTTTTCCTGTGCGAATTTTATCCTGAGAATAGAGTTTTATCCCTTCTTTACATTTTTGCCAGCTAGTTTGATTTTGTGATAAAAGTAATACTTCTGCTCTTCCAAACACCTCAGAAACTTTTACCATTTGAGCGTAAGAAAGCGAGATAGATATTAAAAAGATAATAATGAAAGAAAAGAAAATTTTTTTATTCATAATTTTCCTCCTCTTTTAAAAGTAAATATTAATAGCGAGGTTAGAAAACCCCGGCTATCGGATATAATTTTGGGTTAACTCTGTTTTCTATTCATTGGTGATTTTTATTTTTTATAGAGCTTCCTTAATGAACAAGACTTGAATCTCATCCATCACTTAAGATAATATAACATAAAAAAACAAAATTTCAACTTTTATAACGAAATATTTTTAGCAGAAAAAGGTAGGAAGATAATAAAATTTTT
>CAZSCZ010000130.1:0-6230 GCA_964605455.1 uncultured Spirochaetia bacterium | reverse complement strand
ATCTCAGCTTTCTATTACTGATATAATAGAAAATTATCCCGGATTCCCTGGCGGAATTAAGGGTAATGAATTAATTGAAAAAATGAAAAAACAGGTAAAAATTTTGGGTGCAGAATTTACTACAGAAAATGTCAAAGTCTTAAAAGAGGAAAAGAAATCTTGGCAGGTAATCACTGACATTAAAACTTATAATTCGGTTGCAATAATTATTGCCTCTGGTGCAAAGCCAAAAGAATTAGGATGTGCAGGAGAAAACAAATTTAAAGGTAGAGGAGTATCATATTGTGCAATTTGTGATGCTCCATTTTTTAAAGATAAAAACATAGTTGTTGTTGGTGGTGGGGATACAGCTGTTGAAGAAGCATTATTTCTTACTAAATTTGGAAAAAAAGTTACATTAATTCATCGTAGAGACCGTTTAAGAGCTACAAAAATTTTACAAGAAAGAGCATTTGCAAATGAAAAAATAGAATTTGTCTGGAATTCTATAATAACTGAAATATTTGGTGAACAGAAAGTGGAAGGAGTAAAAGTAATAAATTTAAAAACAAGAGAAGAAACCAAAATACTTTGCGATGGTGTTTTTATATTTGTTGGATTAATACCAAATACAGATTTTGTTAAAGAAATAGTAGAATTGAATGAGCAGGGATATATTATAACTGATGAAAATATGAAAACATCTAAAGAAGGTATACTTGCGTGTGGTGATTGTCGAGACAAATCATTACGACAGGTGGTAACTGCTTGTGGTGATGGCGCAATAGCCGCACATTCTGCACAATTGTATGTTGAAAAATTTAAAGGCATTGCATATGATTAAACTATTTTTAATCACTGCCGAAAATTAAATTGCTATGGAAAAAACTACATATGAAACAATGGATGAAATAAAAGGAATTTTTGAAAAAATTCACTCGAACCTTAATGCTATAAAATTACTTATTAATAAATTTAAGAATGAACATAAGTAAAAAATTTTTTGTTTTACCCATAATAATATTCTTTTTTACACCTTTAAAAATTTTTCCAGCTTATTTAAATCCGTCTCTTCCATATATAACTGCATCTTTATCTGATAGTGCAAATAGCATATTTTTTAATCCAGCAGGAATAAGTATAAATAAAAGTTTTAATATGTTTGTTGATTTAGGATATATTAACTCAAGAAATTCCTCTATTGCTATCAGCCTTGATACTTTTCTTGGTGGAATAGGATTTGAGAAATTTGAAATTAATTCTACAAAAAAATATAAAATTTATCATTATGTTTTACCCGGTAATTTAAATATATTCTATCATTCAATCTATTTTGGAATAAAAAATAGTTGGTATACAATCAATAAATCTCATCCTTATACAATTGGAATAGGATTATTATCAAGATTTAAAAATATTTTGTCCATAGGTATTGTGTTTGATAATTTAAATAAAATGAAAATATATTCACACAATTCTAATTCAATAGAAACAAAACTCTCGGTAGGATTAAGTTTATTTAAACAACATCTAATACTTTCTTTTGAAAATATTAATCAGAAAAAATTTAACTTAACAAATAATATTTATCAAATTTTATTTGAACCTTTTAAAGGGCTTCAAACTTTTGCCACTTATTTTAATTTACATAATGATTATAAATTTTATCTCGGAGCAAAATTTTTATTTTCACATTTAGCTTTTGGCTATTATTCCTATCAAGGCAAAGCGCTCATAACACCACAACAAAGTTATCAGATTTCATATTCGGCAGAGATGTATCCATCGGTTTTACGAAAATTGCGACTTATTAACATAAAAGTATCCGGTCTTATAACAGATGCAGAAAAACTAAGTTTTTTAGGCGATGTTACAAAAGGAGCTCAAAATATTATAGAACAAATTGACAAAGGCATAAATGATGATAAAATAAAAGGTATGTTGCTTGAAATTGGAACAATTGAAACAACATCGTTTGGTGGCATTGGTGGACTGACCTATGAAATTAGAGAAAAAATTCTTGAATTTAGACAAAAAGGTAAATATGTTGTTGCTTATCTTGAAAACGGCGGTTCAACAGAGGAATACTATCTTGCAACAGCAGCTGATAAGATAGTATTTGCTCCTTATGCGTCTTTGGAAGAGTTAGGAATAGCAGTAAAGGTGCGAAAATTTACAGGGCTTTTAAAAAAAATCGGCATAAAATTTGACATAATAAGCGCAGGTAAAGATAAAAATGCTTTGAGCCCTTTTAGTAAAAATTTAACAGATACCCAGAAAAAAGAAATTATGAAAAATGTAGAAGATTCATATAAGTTATTTATCAAAACAGTTTCAGAATCAAGATATATAAACGAAAAGGAAATTAATAATTTGATCAATAAGTTACCTGTCCTTACAGCCTCAACACTTAAACAAAAGAACTGGATAGACAAAATAGGGTATAAAGAAGATGCGATTGAAACCTTGGAATTTCTTTTAAATAAAGAGGGAAAGGGTATAAAATTTATAAACATTAAAGAGACATTTTATTGCAAAAATAAATGGAAAGATTCACCAAAGATTGCTGTAATTCCTCTATATGGACCAATAATTTCTGGAAAAAGTGTATATAATAGAATCTTTGGCTATATTGCCACTGGTGCGGATACTGTAATTGAGCAGCTTGAAAATATAAAAAATGATAATACAATAGAAGGAATAATTTTACGAATTGACTCACCTGGTGGTTCTGTTTCTGCCTGTGACAGAATTTACAAAAAATTACTCCAGATTCAAGAACAAGGCAAATTTATTGTTGCGTCATTTGGAAGTATGGCAGCCTCAGGTGGCTATTATATCGCCTGTGGCGCAAATAAAATTGTAAGCACCCCTTTCTCTATTACAGGTAGTATAGGTGTTTTTACTATGAAGCCTGTGTTAAAAAATTTGTTTAAAAAATTTGATATAAACTCAGAAATAATAAAACAAGGTAAATATGCTGATTTATTTACAGTTGATAGAGAATTTACAGATGAGGAACAAAAATTAATTAAAAAAGGAATGTATGAAATATATAATAGATTCGTAAGTATTGTGGCGAGAAATAGAAATTTATCAGAAGATGAAGTTAAAAAAATTGCAGAAGGTAAAATATATACAGGAAACATAGCGAAGAAATTAAATCTTGTTGACCAACTCGGTGGTATGAAAAAAGCAATTGAAATAATAAAAATAGAAAAAAACATAAATTCACCTATTTTAATTTATTTCTGGCAGGACTATTCCTCATTCTCACCAATGACCTTATTCTAATGCTTTTTAATATCTTTAAAGAATATAAAATCTAAACCCGATAATTTAGTAAAATGAATAAATTAATCAATAAAATAAATGAAAGCGTAAATGGATTTATTTTTAGCCTTAAGCGAACAGGTTTTATAAATATCATACTCACATTTATTCTAATAATCACAATCAGCACACTTGGTATTTATTTTGTAGAAAATCAAAAAAACGAAGAATTTACAACTACATTTGACACATTATGGTACACCATAGTAACACTCTCAACTGTAGGATATGGTGATAAGACCCCCATCACAGTAGGTGGTAGACTTTTAGGTATATTAATTATACTTTTTGGTGTAGCAATTACAGGTGCTGTAACAGGAAAGATAGCATCCTATCTTGTTGAAAAACAATTAAAGGAAGGAAGAGGATTAGCTGACTTTTCAAAGCTTGAAAATCATTTTATTATATGTGGATGGAGAAGAGAATTACCTAAAATCTTAAAAGATATTTTAAAAGTCAATCCAAAGATAAGGTCATCAAACATTTTACTTATAAATTTTGCTGAACCACAAAAAATAGAAGATTTGCGTGCAGATAGGAAACTCTCAAAAATAAAATATATTTATGGTGATTATAGCGATGAATCTGTGCTTATGCGCGCAAACATTAAAAAAGCTAAGACAGTCCTTATTCTTGCTGACCAGACTAATCCATCAGCAACTGCGCACGAAATTGACTCAAGAACCGTTATGGCAGTTATGACAATTGAATCACTTACACGCGAAGTTTATACCTGTGCTGAACTGTTAGATCCCAAATTTGAACAATATTTGAAGTTAGCTTACTGTGATGAAATTATTTTAAGTAAAGCATATAGTAGAATTTTACTTGCAAATGCTGCAGCAGCATCTGGAATTTCACAGGTTATTCATAAACTTATTGATGTTAATTCAGAAACACCTGTTAAAGTTATAGATTTCCCAGCAAATTTTATTGGAAAAACTTTTAAAGAACTTGCAGATTATTATCAATCCCGCACAAATTATATCTTAATAGGAATGCTTGAAAATACAGGAAATATTTATCAACGAAAGAAAGAAGCACTAAAAGAAGCCCAAAAAACACCTGATATTTCAAAGCTGGTTGATAATCTACAAAATGTAAAAAAAATAAAACCAAATGACCCTGTAATTAATCCGGGCGAAAATTATAGATTAAAAAAGCATTCAAAAGCTATTGTAATATTTTCAGCAAAGATGGGTAATAAAAAATGAAAAAGACTCTCTCTAAAAAAGAAGATATTATAAAAACTCTGCGTGAAGTTCCTATATTTAAACAATTCGCAAATAAACCTAAAGAGCTTGAAAAAATTGCTGCAATAATGGCTTATAAAAAAGCCAAAAAGGGTAGCGTAATAATCCGGGAAGGTGACGAAGGTGACACTTTATATATATTGAAATCAGGAGCTGTAAATATATTGAAGCGAACGCTTGAAAGAGAAGAATATACAGTTGAACGACTTGAAAGTAAGAAAAATGATATTCTGTTTTTTGGTGAATTAGCACTCCTTGATAATGACAAAAGGTCTGCTACTGTTGTTGCTGATACTGATGTTGAACTTTTAATTATAAAAAGAAAAAATTTTATAAAGCTTGGGGACAAATTTCCACATCTCGGATTGCCCATAACAAGAGAAATTTCAAAAATTCTTGCTTCAAGGCTAAGAAAATCTAATCAAGATATAATAACTTTGTTTGAAGCACTTGTTCAAGAAGTAAGTGGCGGGACCAGACTCTAAATTTTAAAAAACACCCATGAAAATAGATGAAATTGATTATAATCTACCTCAAGAATTAATAGCACAATATCCATTAAAAGAACGTGATAAATGTAAATTATTAATCTATCATAGAGATTCTACAAAAGTTGAACACAAAATATTTAAAGATATAATAAATTATCTTACACCGGGCGATGTTTTGGTATTTAATGATACAAAAGTATTTAGTGCAAGGCTATATGCACTAAAAAAAGAAACATCTGCAAAACTTGAAATCCTGCTTTTAAAGAAAAAATCTGAAAAAGAATGGGAAGCACTTATCAAACCTGCTAAAAGAGTAAAGGAGAACACTATTATAATTGTTTCAGATAAAATTGAAGTAAAAGTTATAAAAAGAATTGGTGAAGGAAATTTTTTAATTCAATTTAATAAAAAATTAACTTTTGAAGAGATTGACAAATTAGGTAAAATACCTTTACCACCATATATCAAAAGAAATCTTGATAATGATATAGATAAAAAATATTATCAAACAATTTATGCAAAGAAATATGGAGCCGTAGCAGCTCCTACTGCTGGCTTTCATTTTACAGAAAAATTAATTGAAAAAATAAAAAATAAAGGTGTAAAAATAGCATATATTACTCTCCATATATCATGGGGCACATTTGCTCCTATAAGAACTGATAGCATTGAAAATCATAAAATGCATTCCGAATATCTTATAATCACTGATAAAAATGCAAAAATAATAAATGAAAGAAAAGGCAAATGTATTGCAGTTGGAACTTCTGTTGTAAGGGGACTGGAAAGTGCATCTTCAAACGGCAAAATCTTCCCTTTTCAAGGGGAGGTTGATACATATATTTATCCAGGATATAAATTTAAAGTTGTTGATTCTATAATAACAAATTTTCATCTCCCAAAAACTTCATTGCTACTTCTTGTAAGTGCTTTCATAGGAATTGAAAAAATGAAAGAAATATACAATATTGCAATTAAGCAAAAGTATAGATTCTATTCTTATGGTGATGCAATGATGATAATTTAGCCCACCTTAAAACAGAGATAGAGTTAATTGTAACTTTTAATGTTTCTTTCTCCACTTCTTTTGTAAATTTTTCTGTTCATATTAGATTTCCTCATAATTACAAAATAATTAAATTATAAAAAATGGGTTAACAAATTATAAATTTTT
>CAZSCZ010000129.1:0-6272 GCA_964605455.1 uncultured Spirochaetia bacterium | reverse complement strand
TTGATAACATTGCTTATCACAATTTTCAAATTTATAGTTAAATGATATCAAGTGTGAATAAAACTCGCTGAGGCACAAAAATAAATACTCTGTTAATTCTGTATATTCTTTCCGCTTAGCTAAAAATTTCTCAATCTATCTCTTAGCAAATATTAATAAATTTCTTATGAAAGGGATTCTATTTAACACAAATTCACCGAGAAAGAACCTCTATTATATTATAAATCCTAAAATTTTATATTCTCCTGTATTATCTCTTATCACATCAACTTCACATCTTTTGTTTTTTATAACCCTTTCGCCTTCTTTATATGTAATTAAAACTTTTATATAATATAATTTCTCTTTTATAATTTCATTTTTTACTAATATTACTTCTGTCCCAATTTGTTTTTCAATTTTGTAATGCAATAATATAAAAGATGAGTCTAAAAATTTACAAATATTATTGCCTGTAACTGTTATAATATATTCTGAAATAGAAATCTTTTCGTCAAGCATTTTTTCGGCTAACCGGATTAATTCTTCTTTAGAAATATTCTTAAGCTTTATTTCATTGCAAAGTATTTTTTTAAGTTCTTTTTCGTTATTTTCTCTTAAGTAAGTAAAAAATTTTTTAACAGTAGTTATTATTTCTCTCTCAGGAGAACTTTGTGAATAAAGAAAAGAAGATAAACCAAATAATATAATAATAGACAATCTTTTTATAATTGTTTTTTTCATTGTTTATCCAAATTTATTAATTCTTACTCAAATGTCAATAAAAATATGGGTGGTATTTAGAAATTACTTTTGTTATTTTCACCGGACCGTAAATTGATTGCAATTTTATGTAAAATTATAAATTAATTTTAGGCTAATGCTATAAAAAATACAAAATTATATTTTTACAGTATCCCCCACATTTATATCAATAAACTTATTTTTATACTTATCTCTAAAAATCTGTTCAGCTATTTCTCCAGAACAATGTGTTGGACCAACTTTTTCTACTTTTAATTTTTTAAATTCATCAACAATAAAATTTATTATTCTTTTTCATTAAATTCTGACCCAAAATTTGGACAGGAATAAACATTTATGCCTTTCTTTATTCTTAATATTTCCCATAGACCACCACTATGGTCATAATGATTATGAGAAATAACAATTGCTTCTATTTTGTTAATATCTATCTGTAACTCTTCTATATTTCTTATCAACCATTTCCCATTTTCTCCAGTATCAAATAAAATTTTTTTATTTACTAAAAAAGATATTCCCCAGCCAATTTTTAAGTTTTTATACTGAGTCCTTTTATCAAATAGAATTTCAATGTCCATTACAGTTCCACCTTATCTAATCCATAACCTTTTCCAGCCCCTGGCTTACATAAGTTTTCCCCACCTTTTAGCGTTCCATTTAAAATTTTATTAATTACATCATCAATATGTCCCTCAACACCAATAATAGTTTGAATCCCCAAAGAACCAAAAAGTTCTCTTGCTCGCATTCCTATTCCACCAGCAATAATACACTCTATGCCATATTTATGAAAAAATTGTGGCAGAAAACCAGGATGGTGCCCGGGGTTATTAATTACCTCTTTTTTTATTAGCTTACCATCTTCTATCTCAACAATGGTAAATAATGGACATCTTCCAAAATGTTGAGATACATAATCACCATCTGTAGATATTGCTATCTTCATTTTAAATTTCCTCCTTATTTTTTACTCAAAATTTTATCAATTATTTTTTCAAATACATTAGAGGTCTTAGCTCCTTTAAATTGAATAAAATATGGGGTGCCGGAATCTGCACATTCCATAATATTTTTTTCAAATGGTATGGAACCTAAAAATTCTACATTCATTTCATTAGCTGTTTTTTTACCTCCACCTGATTTAAATATTTCAATGTGTGCACCACATTCAGGACATATAAATCCACTCATATTTTCAATAATTCCTATTATAGGCATATTCACATTCTTACAAAAATTTATTGATTTACGAACATCCATTAATGAAATTTCCTGCGGGGTTGTAACAATTATGGCTTTGGCATTCTTTATAATTTGAGCTACTGTTAAAGGTTCATCACCTGTTCCAGGAGGTGAATCAATAATAAGCCAGTCTAAATTGTCCCATTTTACATCTGCAATAAATTGCTTTATCACCCCTATCTTTAATGGCCCTCGCCAGATAATAGCAGTATCAGGGTCCTCCAGTAAAGCTGCCATTGAAATTACCTGTAGATTTTCTGAATATTTTAAAGGTAAAATATGTTTTCCATCAGTCAAAATCTTTTCCTTTTCAAGATTAAGCATTTTTAGTGTATTTGGACCATGAAAATCAATATCCATTAGTCCTACTTTATATCCCTTTTCAGATAACGCTACAGCAATATTTACTGCTATTGTGCTTTTTCCTACGCCTCCTTTACCACTCATTACCATTAACTTATTCTTAATTCTATTTAACGAGTCTTCCACTGCTTTATTCAATTGTTCATCTCCTGCTTTCATCTGTTTATCCCTATTTTTATGCATATAAATTTCCTCCTGATTTTACATTTTCCCATATATTTCTAATTTCTTTCGTAATGTCATTGTCAATAAATTCTATTATAGGTTTGCCGGCTATCATTGCTTTTGTAATGACTGGTGCATAAGGCACCTTTCCTACAATAGGAATCTTTTTCTCATTACATATTTTTTCTATTCTATTTGTAATCTCAGGATTAATATCAAACTTATTTATGCATACAAATGTTTTTACTTTAAAATGTTCAGTAAGTTTAGCAACTCTTATTAAATCATGTTCACCAGACAAAGTGGGCTCAGTTATTATTAACGCTAAATCAGTTCCTGAAACAGATGCAATCACAGGACATCCAATCCCAGGTGCTCCATCAATTATTATTAAATCACTCTTTTTTTCAAGAGCAAGATTAAATGCCCTTTTTCTAATTTCTGTTACAAGTTTGCCCGTATTTCCGGACCCAGGATTTAACTGTGCATAAAAAAATGGTCCATACTTTGTTTCTGCAGTAAATATTCTGCCGCTAGCAGAATCTTGTAAACACACAGCATCATCTACAGGGCAAATTATTTTGCATACCCCGCATCCCTCACATTTCATACTGTCAACTTTAAAATTAGTTATTGCATCAAAACGACAATGTTCTTCACATCTGCCACATTTTATACATTTGGTTTCATCAATAGTAGCTATCTTTGATGTTACAATTTCTTCTTCGCTTATTATCCGGGGATTTAATAGAATGAATAGATTAGCTGCATCAACATCACAGTCACACATTATCTTATTTTCAGCTAAACTTGCAAATGATGCTGTTAATGTAGTCTTGCC
The DNA here is from genome assembly GCA_964605455.1 of uncultured Spirochaetia bacterium. Lineage (GTDB taxonomy): Bacteria > Spirochaetota > JAHITG01 > JAHITG01 > JAFGFC01 > CAZSCZ01. Next base: position 2,917 of record CAZSCZ010000129.1, on the reverse strand, counting down.
TGTTCCACCTTTCCCACTAATAATTACTATTTGTTTCATTTCTTGTATTAACCCTCATCTTAATTTTTTCATACATTTCTCTAAATTTAAATTTATATTCAGGGAGAATAGAAATTATACTCTCACCTTTAGAATACGCTTCTGCAATTTTTCTGCTATATGGTATTTTCATTAAAATATCTATTTTATTATTCACACAAAATTCTTCCACTTTATTATCACCTATATCACACTGATTAATAACAACGCCATATTTAATATTCATTTTTTGAACAACACTGATGGCTAATTTTAAATCATTTAATCCAAATGGAGTTGGTTCAGTCACTAAAATACAGAAATCACTATCTTCAATAGATTCTATCATTGTGCAGGATGTGCCTGGTGGTGCATCAATAATAATATTTGTATGTTTTGATATATATTTTTTCAATCTTCTGATTAATGGTGAGGGTGGAGATTGAGCAATATCCAGTTCACCAGCAATAAAATCTATGCTATTCGCATTACCTTTTTTAATCTTTCCAATTGTTATTTCTTCCTCTGTTATTGCATTTTTAGGACAGATAAATTTACAACCACCACAATGATGACATAATTCTGGAAAAATAAGGACCTGTTTTTCAAATACTGCAATAGCATTATATTGACAAAATTCCGCACATTTTCCACAAAAATTACAAAAACTATAATTTATTTTAGGCATTAAAACATTTACTTTTTCTATGTGCTTAATTGAAGGCTTTATAAAAATATGAGCATTAGGTTCTTCAACATCACAATCAATAAACTGAACATTTTTTAATGAAAGTGCAAGATTTGTAGCAATAGTTGTTTTGCCTGTTCCACCTTTTCCACTTGCAACTGAAATTATCATAATCTTATGACTCCTACATTAGATATTACCATGTAATTGCGCATTTAATGGGAAGTAAAGATTCTCAATTTTCGGTTTATGTAGCCGTAATTTTGACAAGAAGTCAAAATAGGCGGAATCCTCGGAGGAGCACAAGGATGTGCTCCGAAAATGAGAAAAATTGAGAATCTCTACTCCTATTATCTATCCTAATCTAATTGCATGAGCAGGACACGAATTTACACATATACCACAACCAGTGCATTTATTTATATCAATTTTAGCAATACCATTTAAAGTAATTGCCTGCTGTGGACAAACGTTAACACACACTCCACAAGCTGTGCAGGTTTCCGCATCAACTATAGCTTTTGGTGTATTATTCATCTGGGATTGCTGCCAGTTTATGCCTCTTCCAATTCCCAATCCTCTGCCTACAGCTGGTCCCCTTCCAATTTTTCTACCACCTCGTCTTCCAAACCACCGTCGTCCCATTCCTCTACCTGTGCCTGGTCCCTGTCCTAATGGCCCTGTGCCATCACCACGCGGCATAATTCTTCCCTCCTTTTTCTAAAAATTTATTGCTCTTTAAATCCAAAATGTGGTGCTACATTTGCCTGGGATGTCAATTTATATTCACCTGTTAAAAACTTCTCTATTGCATCTTTAACTGTTCCTGTAACACCCACTGCAACGCGTATATTAGCTGCACTAAGTGCATTCATCGCATTGGGCCCTACATTACCAGTTAGGACTACTTCTGCATTTTTGTTTTTTATAATCCGGGCTGCTTGAATACCAGCACCACCTGATGCAACTGCTGCATCATTTGTTATTGCCTCAAATTTTTTTGTTTCTGTATCATAAATAATAAAATATTGGCATCGTCCAAACCGAGGGTCAACATTTGATTCTAAATCAGAACCTGTTGAACTTATTGCTAATTTCATAATCTTCTCCTACGATTAAATTTTACAACAAAGGTATCTGGTAGCCGAGCTTTAAGGCTCGGCTACTCAAACTTATTTGTCAGATTTTGTCTCCTTTTTTTGGGTTTCCAATTCTTTAATTCGTTCCTGTGCTACTTTAATTTGCTCCTCCAGAAAAGCGATATGCTCTTTTAGTAAGGTTGTTTCCTCCTGAGGTGTTAGCTGTGGGTTATACGGATAAACGGGAACAGGTGCAGCATAGTATGGTGGATAGCCGCCAAACCATCGGGCTCGCCACCACCATCCTCTGCCACCGCCCCAGACTCTGCCTCTACCACCACCCCACGGGTAACCACCTCTACCTACGCCAAACCATCCTCTGCCAGGAATTGGATTCATATAACCAGGCACAGGATATCCAGCACAGTATCCTGCTGCTCTGCCTGTCATAGGACCTAATCCTAAAGGCCCTGTTCTGTCGCCTGCTGGCATAATAATTCACCTCCTCCCTTTAAAATTTTATCTTAACTAAAAATAGCCCCCTCTATATCTATGTCTCCACCTTCTGCCACGACCGCCCCATCCCCCTATCCAGCCACATTGGAGACTTAAATCTATAATATTATTGCTTCCACAATTTGGACAAACTGTTGGCATCTCTTCTCCTTGTTTAAGCTCCCATATATAATTACAATCCCTGCAATAAAATCTGTTATTTAAAAGAACAAAATTACCACCTTCTATTCTTATTGCTTTTCCATTGATTAAGGCATCAGATATCTTTTTATGCGCATCTTCTAATAATCTGGTAAATGTAGGACGAGAAATTCCCATTTTTAAAGCTGCTTCATTATGCTTTAACCCCTCCCAATCTGCCAAACGAACCGCTTCATACTCATCTACAGTAAGTATTACCTGCTCTAACTGATAAAGTGGTATTCCTTGCGGCTTAAAGTAAACTATAATAGGTGGATACAATACTTGCCTCTCTTTTTTAGGCTTTGTCATAATCTTACCTTAACGAACTATAGTTCATATATAATATAATGAACCATAGTTCATTTGTCAAGTATTTTTTATAAAAAACAGCAGTAACGAATGAAAAGCAATTTTTATAAAAAATTTACATAAA
>CAZSCZ010000128.1:0-6289 GCA_964605455.1 uncultured Spirochaetia bacterium | reverse complement strand
TAGTTCATTAGAAATAGTATTTTTAATATGCTTTAATAAATAAGAATATAATACAACGGCTTGCGCACAATGACAATGTTTTCGCTCATTTCACCTTTCTTAATAAAAGGCTCGCAATGACAGCTAATAATATGTAATTTATACAAAATATGGAGCATCAATCTTTATCACTGCCACTCTTAATTTAAAACTTGACTTATTAATAACAGTAATTATATTATATATTTTGTGATAAAATTCACAATAAAGGAGGTAAATATCAAAAATGAAAAATTATAATATAGTAGTTGTCGGTGGGGGACCAGCAGGAGTTGTTACTGCCGTTACTGCTCGTAAAATTTATTCTGATAAAAAGATAGTTTTAATTAGAAATGTAGAAAAACCTCTTATACCCTGTGGTATACCTTATATTTACGGAACCTTAGGTGATATCAAAAAAAATATTATGGCAGATACTCCTTTAAATAATAGTAATGTTGATATTATTTTAGGAGAAGTAAAAGAGATTGATAGAGCTAATAAAACTGTTTTACTTGATAACAACGAAGTAATCAAATATGAAAAACTGGTGCTTGCAACAGGTTCCATACCTTTCCAATTGAATATTAAGGGTGAAAATTTAAAAGGTGTTTATTATATTAAAAAAAGTTTCAACCACCTTGCCAATTTAAAAGATGAAATTGAAAAAGCAAAAAATATTGTAATAATTGGTGGCGGATTTATTGGAGTTGAATTTGCTGATGAAATAGCAAAACTTGAGAATAAAAATGTAACTCTTATAGAAATGATGGATAAAATACTCTTAGCTGCCTTTGATAAAGAATTTTGTGAAATTGGTGAAGAAAAACTGAAATCATCTGGTGTAAAAATTCTGACAAAAAACAAAGTTGTAGAAATTTTAGGTGATTCTAAAGTAAAAAAAATAAAATTAGCATCAGGTGAAGAAATTGATGCTGATGTAGTAATAATTGCAATTGGTGGCAAAGCCAATTCAAAACTTGCTAAAGATGCTGATTTACTTATAGGTAAATTCGGGGCTATATGGACTGATGAATATATGAGAACCACTGATGAAAATATATTTGCTGTTGGTGATTGTGCTGAAAAAAAGGATTTTTTCACCAGGAAACCTTCTAATGCAATGCTTGCTTCTATTGCCACTGCTGAAGCAAGAATTGCTGGAATGAACCTTTATAAATTAAAAGTTTTACGCCTAAATTATGGGACAATTTCAATATTTTCCACTGCCATTAATGATTATGCATTTGGTGCTGCTGGAATGACAGAATCTAATGCTTTAAAAGAAGGTTTTGAAATAGTAACAGGTAATTTTGAAACTGTTGACAAACATCCAGGTAGTATGCCAGAATCAAGGAAGTTAAAAGTCAAATTGGTATTTTCTAAAGATTCTGGAATATTACTTGGTGGACAAGTATCTGGTGGAATTACAGTTGGAGAAATGATTAACTTAATTGGACTTGCTATTCAATCAAAAATGAGTGCTACTGAAATAATTACTTTTCAAATAGGGACACATCCTCGTTTAACCTCAGCTCCCACTGTTTATCCTATAATCAAAGCAGCTGAAAATGCTCTTATGCTCTTATGAAAATAAATGTATATTTAGGAAAGAACAGATTCAATCCAGCCTGAGCCCAGGACACGCTTATCATCATAAAATACAGCAAGTTGACCTGGTGTTATTGCATGTTGTGGTTCTAAAAATTTAATTTCTGCTTTACTATCTTTTTGCCTTATCTCAGCATCTGCTTCCTTATGGTTATATCTTATCTTAACTTTTAATCTAATACTTTGTGGTAAATCTTTTTCATACCAGTACACATTTTTTACAATAAAATCTGTTTTATAAACATCATCTTTCTTTCCAACAATAACATTTTTATTTTCTGCATCAATACTAATAACATAATAAGGGGTTTTATCACTTATGCCTAATCCCTGGCGTTGTCCAATTGTATATTTAAAATAACAGTTATGATGCCCTAAAATTTCTTGTTCTTTATTTATAATGTTACCTGAAAAATCTCTATTAGAATTAATATTCTTTAATATAAATTCATAATATGGTTCATCTGATTTTATAAAACACACCTCTTGGCTTTCATTTCTTCTGAAACTAAAATTAATTTCTTTTGCAATATTTTTAACTTCCTCTTTTGTTAAATTACCAAGTGGGAAAATAATCTTTTTTAATAACTCTTTTTCAATTCTTGCAAGGAAATATTCCTGAGACTTTTTTATATCTTTTGCTTTGCTTAAAAAATAGCCCTTTCTGTTTTTAACAATTTTTGCATAATGTCCTGTAGCTATGTAATCAAATTCTAAAAATTTTAATTTATAAAAGAGGCGGACAAATTTTATTTCTTTATTACATATCACACAAGGATTTGGTGTTCTGCCTTTAATATATTCATCAATAAAATAATCTACTACTAATTTTCTAAACTCTTTTCGCAAATCAATTACATAGTGAGGGATACCAAATTCAGATGCAAATCTCTGAGCATAAGCAATATCTTTTAAGTCACGACATTGTGGGCTATTATCGCATAATTTCAGAGTAAAGCCAACAACATTATATCCTTGTTTTTTCAAAAGATAAGCTGCAACTGATGAATCAATTCCGCCACTCATTCCAATAGCTATTTTTAAAGCCATTATGCATTTCTCAACGCTTGGTCAAGGTCTTCTTTTATATCATTAATATTTTCAATTCCCACCACCAAACGGATGAAATCGTCTGTAACCCCTGTTTTTTCTCGTTCTTCTTTTGACAACTGTTGATGAGTTGTTGATGCCGGATGAATAATTAATGTTTTGCTATCACCTATGTTTGCAAGATGTGAACATAATTTCACATTGTTTATAACATTTTTAGCAGCCTCATATCCACCTTTTACTCCAAAACCAATAATTGCGCCAAATCCTCCAGAAAGATATTTTTTTGCAAGATTATGGTAGGGATGTTCCTCAAGTCCAGGATAATTTACCCAGGATATATTAGGATGTGATTTTAAAAATTTTGCAATTTCAAGAGCATTTTCACAATGTCTTTGCATTCGTAGATGTAATGTTTCAAGACCTGTTAAAAATAAAAAAGCATTAAACGGTGACATACAAGCCCCTATATCTCTTAAATACTGAACGCGTGCTTTTACTATATATGCGATATTTCCAAATTTCTCAACATATTTCAAGCCATGATATGATGGATCAGGTTCTGTAAGTTCAGGGAATTTCCCATTAGCCCAATTAAATTTACCTGAATCAATTATTACACCGCCAATTGAATTACCATGACCACCAATAAATTTTGTTGCAGAATGAACAACAATATCAGCACCCCATTCAATTGGTCGTAAAAGATACGGTGTTGTAACTGTATTATCAATTATCAATGGGATATTATAACTATGTGCTATTTTTGAGAGGCTTTCAATATCTATAACATCATTTTTAGGATTACCTACGGATTCAGCATAGATAAGGCGTGTATTTTCTTTTATAGCTTTTTCAAAATTAGACAAATTGGATGGGTCAACAATTGTTACATCAATTCCGAGTTTTTTAAAGGTATTTGTAAATAGAGTAAAAGTCCCACCATAAAGACTTGCTGATGAGACAATATGCTGCCCAGATTGAGTAATATTAAGAACAGCATAAGCAATAGCAGCCTGGCCTGAAGATGTAGCGAGTGCTGCAGCACCGCATTCAAGCTCTGCCATACGCTTTTCAAATACATCAATAGTTGGATTCATTATCCTTGTATAAATAAATCCGTGCTCATCAAGATTAAACAATCGTGCTGCGTGTTCTGTATTCTTAAATATATAAGAAGTTGTTTGATAAATTGGCACAACACTCGCCCCAGTTGTTGGGTCAGGAACTTGTCCACCATGCACACATTTTGTCTCTATCCTCATTGTAAAACCTCCAAAATTTAAATTATATAATATATGTTATTTAGCCAAGATTTTAAGCTCTGCTGTTTATATTTGAGATAACTATATATTCTATGACTCAGCCTTTATAATCCGATTTCTAATTTCTTGAATTTCAGGATGATTGGGATATTTATCTATTATTCTTTTATAAATTTTTAAAGCTTTGTTCTTATCTTTCTTTTTAAAATAATAAATATTACCTGTAAGTTCAAGTGCATATGGTAAAACCATACTCTCCTTTTTAATAAGTGGAAGTAATAGATTAAGTGCACTATCATAATCTTCTGCAAGAAAATAACATCGTGCAGAAAGATAAATTATAATTTCTTCAAGTGTGGTATTTGCTATACTAATTTTTTCCAAAAATTTTGTAGCTTGTCTATACTTTTTTAAATAATAACTCTTTATAAAATTATGAAACGCCATCTCTCTTTCTTTATTATTCCTTATAAATTCATTATCCCATATAAATAAAAAGAGTATTGCCTCATTTGCATATTCAGAATTTGGATATATCTCTATCAATTTCTTAAAATAAGACTTAGCCTCACCTGTTTTGGTTAAAAATAATAAAAATATCGCTTCTTTATAATAAAGAATATCTTTTTTAAAATTTTTATTATTAATTTCCTTGTCAATATATTTTAATGCTTCCTCTATTTTTCCAGAATATGCAAGAGCATCCAAAAGCATTGTAAAATAGTCAAAATTATTTCTGTAATTCTTTAAAATTTTAATAGTATTCTTATATTTTCCTATTTTAAAGTATATTAATGCTTTTAAATAATTCACCTGGTCTATATGAAATTTATCTTTTTTTATCTTGTTAATCACAGCCAATGCCATATCATACTTTTCTAAATAATAAAGAAGTTTGGCATATTTAAACAATATAATTCCAGACAGTCTATTTTTATCTTTTACTTTCTGAAAAATTCTATAAAGTCTGTTATACTCTCCTTTTGAAAGAAAATGGTCAATAAAATTATTTATAAAGCAAACATCTATATTATCAAGTTTTACATATTTCAAAAGTAATTTTTCTGCATCCTCTATTTTATCTGCTTCATAATAAATCTGATATAGAATTTGAATTAACTTCTCTTTTAAAAATTTATCAGATTTTTCAATATTTTGTTTTAAAACATTTTCTACAGTATTAAATTCGTCTTCTATTATTGCAAGTTTAATAAATCTTTCCTTTACATAAAGGAAATTCTTAGAATCAAGAATTTTAATAAGTTCTATTACTGCATCTTTATACTTTCCCATTATTTCAAGTATATTTATTTTCTCCCGCGTAAAATCCAAGCCATTCTTTTTTGCATCATTGTAAAGTTTTAAAAGTTCATTATAAAGTCCATATTCTTTATAAAGATTTGCAACTTGTTCGTATGTAAATCTCTTCCTTCCAAGAATCTTAAAAAGCCTATTCCAAGTATTAACTGCTTTATTTACTTTATTATGTATTGCATACATCCTACCGATTTCTATTAAATAGTTGATGTTATTTGAAATTTCATAAGCTTTTTCATAACAATTTTCTGCTGTGCTAAAATCTCCATTTTCTATATATAACTCAGCTAACATCTTGTAGTAGCGGGAGTTCCTAAATTTTTTAATTGCTGTATTTAAAAAATTAATTGCATCAGTAATTCTTTGAAGGTATCGCAAATATTTAACTTTTTTTTCTACATACCATTGAGAAAAAACAAAATTATTTTCAAGATAAGTAAGTGCTTTTGTATAGTTCTCAGATGCTTCATATATCTCTAAAAGTTCTCTTTTTAATGAATTAGAAGGATACCTTTTCTCATATTTTTCAAGGAGTTCAATTGCTTCAACATATTTTCTCTTTGACTTTAAATAACTAATTATAATAGGAATTGCTGGAGGAATATATTTTGAATCAGGATATTCTAATAAAAGAGTCTTTAAGGTTATATATGATTTCTCCTTTTGCTGTAAAGCGTAATAACATTTTCCAAGATTAAAAATTACCCTATCCTGCTCTTTTATATTTGGGCTCTGTATTAGATTTTCATAAATCTTTTTTGCATCATAATAATCTTTTTTTATAAAATAGTTATCTGCTTTTTTCAAAAGTTCAATGTCAATAGACTGACTATATAAATTAAACGCAAAAACAAAACATATAATATAACTAATTAATTTCATAATCTATAAAGATATTATTTGTAAAGTATAAGTCAACTATCCATCCATATTTATTAATAATTTTCTATTTTCCATAATTCATAATTAAAGTTTAATATAACATAAATAAAAATAAGAAGACAGATTTTGCCTGTCAAAATTTTAAA
>CAZSCZ010000127.1:0-6369 GCA_964605455.1 uncultured Spirochaetia bacterium | reverse complement strand
TTTAAAAAAGCTGTTGAAACAGATACATATTTGGAGATTAATTCTTATTATGATAGACTTGATTTAAATGATTATAATTGTCGTAAAGCAAAAGAATATGGTGTAAAATTTGCTATCTCTACAGATGCCCATAATATAGATGCAATGTGGCAAATCAAACTTGGTATAGGAATAGCCAGACGTGCCTGGCTCTCTGAAAATGATATTTATAATTTTGCTATATGAAAAATATAATTGACCCATTGATTTCTCAACCCGAACCTATTACCTTACTCTTACCAGTAGTAGAGCAGATATTAAAATTGTCTAAAATAAAAACTACACGAGATGAAATTGTAAAAAGATTTTATAGAAAATCTCCACGAATATTAATTGTTACAGGTGCTTTAGACCATCCATCTCAAATTTATGACCAACTAATTGCATATCAATTTGTAAAAGAAATATGGAATAATAAAGCTATACCATTTGTAACTTCTATACCAGCAATTTGTGATGGAATTGCGCAGGGACATTATGGTATGAGATTTTCACTAAAATCTCGTAATTTAACTTCAGAATTTCTTGCAAACCATATAATTTCTCATCATTATAATGGAGCAATATTTCTAACAAGTTGTGACAAACGACCTGCAGCTGATTTGGCAACTGCTATAATTGTTGATAAATTTTATAAAAAATTTTTTAATAAAAATTTCTATGCTTTATTTATAAATTCACCTGTAATGAAAGATATGTTTATACCAGAAAAATTAAAAAAGAAATTTCCTGATATAATAAAAATAATTCCAGAAGAAATATTAAACGAAAAATTACGATGTAATGTATATACAAAATATTATAAAATTTTAAACAGCGCCTCTAATTTAAAAAGAATTTCATCACGGAAAATTGAAAAATTTCTTTATGAATTATCCATATATGCTTGTCCTACTGGTGGAACCTGCCCATTTCTCGGCACAGGTAATACATCAAAATTTGTACTTTATGGACTCGGAATTGTGCCAGATGAATTTGCTTTTGTTACCCCAGAAAATTTTTTTAATAATTCAACAGCAATAAGAAATAGAATAAAACCTTTAATAAAAATAATTATAAAAAATTTAAAAAAATTTAGTGTTGGTGAAATAGTAAAAAATAATTTTAATAATGGATTAAGAATCTTTTCTGCTATAAATGGTTCACTTAATTGGTTTTTGCATTTTGAATATTTGGCTCAAATATTAGATATAGGATATACTCGTAAAACTATACTCAATATAATAAAAAATATTTCGGTGTATTTTGATTATAATAAGAGTCTTTATCAATTTGCAAAACATCCAACAGAACAAAAACAATTTTTTGGATTTTTATTTAAAAAAGGTATTATAACAAATAATTTAACTATTACAGGAAGATGGGTTGATAGAGTAGGTAAATTTAAAGAAAAAAATTCTGTTTTTTTGCTAAAACAACCATTTAATTCACCTTTTATAGAGTTCAAAGGAAATTTTTTTAAGAGTTTATTAATTAAATTAACACCGCAGGAACAAAAAAATTTAGAAAAATTTCATAATAAGTTATTTATAACCAAAGTCTATTTTTCTGAAGAAACCTGTAATAAAGATTTATTAAAACCTAAAAAATTTTTACAAAAGGTTTTGAAGAATTCTTCCCAAAAAACTATTAAAAGGGTAGAGCAGTGGAATAATGGTGAAATTAAAATAGCAATTCTTATTTTAAAAGAAGGATTTAAAGCAAATGGAATGCCAGAGATGTATTACCCAACAGAATATATAAATAGTGACCCTCTTCTAAAGGATAAAGTAATTCTAATTACTGATGGAAGATTTTCTGGTGCTACATATGGATTTGCATTTGGATATATGATACCAGAAGCAATTGAATCAAAAACTCTTCTTTCTTTAAAAGATGGAATGATACTTCATTTTGACGCAATAAAGAAAGTGATCCGTATTATAAAAGGAGCAAGTAATGAAAATATATGATTTATCTGTATATATTCATTCTAAAATGTTAAAATGGCCTACTGACCCTGAAATTGATATAGTTTCTTTCTCTTCAATTAAAAATGGGGATAAAGCAAATCTCTCTTTTCTAAAATTTGGTTCTCATACAGGCACCCATATTGATGCACCTTACCATTTTAATTTACAAGGTAAAACAGTGGATAAATTAAATCTCTATGATTTGATAGGTGAAGTATTGGTAGTGGAAGTAAATTCTAATAAAATCACTACAAAAGAAATAAAAAATATAGATTTTAACAAGTATAAAAGAATTATTTTTAAAACAAAAAATTCAAAACTTATAAAATGTAGAAAGTTTAATCCAGAATATGTATATCTTGATTATTCAGCTGCAAAATTATTAATAAAGAACAAAATTAGAGTAGTAGGGATAGATTATCTTTCAATTGAGAAATTTGATTCAAAAGAACATAAAATTCATAAACTTTTAACAGAAAATAATGTAATTATTATAGAGACACTTGATTTGAATAAAGTTATAGCAGGTGAATATTTTTTAGTCGCATTGCCAATAAAGATAAGAAATTGTGATGCAGCACCTGCAAGAGTTGTTTTAATTAAGTTTTAAAATGAAAAAGATATTATTAATTATATTGTTTGCAATTGTGGTGTTACTTGCATCTACTACACAAACAAATTATTATGAAAAATTTGGACTTAACCCACATAAAATAAAAGACATTTTAAAACGCTATTCACCAGAATATTTTATATATATTATAAAGAGAAAATTTAAGCTTTTTGTCTTTGATAGAAATGGAAGATATATAAAAATGTTTGATATTGCTATAGGAAAGAAAAAAAATTTTGAAAGAAAAATATATAGAAATGATAACGGGACACCTGTAGGACTTTATTTTGTAACAGAAATTTTAAGTGAATCAGCTCCTACAAATACTGAATCGTATAAAAAACTTAAGAAAATGAATTCTGTGTATTTTAGAGCAAGTGAAGGACATCATTTATGGGGGCATCCAGATAAAGACCTGGGAAAAAATGCTTATGGTCCAAGATTCTTTAGATTAAGTTATCCAAATAAAGAAGATATAAAATTGTATGAAAAATTAAAAAAGAAAGGTAAAATTCCAAAAGATAGTAATGGTAGATATGTGGGACCAGGAAGTGGTATAGGAATACATGGCACAAATGACCCATTGTCTATTGGACATAGGATTTCAAGTGGTTGCATACGAATGTATAACTCCGAAGTGGTGCAACTTGATAAATTTCTGAAAATAGGCACACCTGTGTATATTGAATGATAAATAAGTTTATAAGAAACACGATAGTGCTAATTGTCTTGACTTTTAACCTCTTTTTAATAAATTATTGATATGTTGCCAGAAAACATAGAGATAAATGAACAATTTGCATACGCTTATGATTTGATGGAGAATACCTCACAACATATTTTTATCACAGGTAAGGCTGGCACGGGAAAATCAACTTTACTTGAATATTTTCGTAGTAAAACATCAAAAAATATTGTGGTGCTCGCTCCTACAGGTGTTGCAGCATTGAATGTGGAAGGCCAGACTATACATTCGTTCTTTAAGTTTAAAACTGATATAACCTATGATAAAGTAAAAAAAATTCCTCGTAAAAAAAATTTATTCAAAAAACTTGATGCAATTATTATTGACGAAATATCTATGGTTCGGGCTGATTTGCTTGATTGTATTGATAAGTCTTTGAGATTAAATTGTAATAATTCATTACCATTTGGTGGTAAACAGATGATATTTTTTGGTGATTTGTATCAGCTACCACCAGTGGTTAAAACAAATGAAAAAGAAATTTTTAAAGAAAAATATACAACACCATATTTTTTCTCTGCTAATGTAATGAAAGAAATAGAAATAAAATTAATTGAGTTAGAGAAGATATACAGACAAAAGGACCAAAAATTTATTGAAATCCTTAATGGGATAAGAAATAGAAGTATTACAGACGAAATGATTGAAATGTTAAATCAGAGATACATTCCTGATTTTAAGCCAGATAAAAAAGCATTCTTCATCTATCTTGCAACAAAAAATGAAATTGCTACAAGAATTAATAGAGATAGATTAAACAATATAAAGGGAAAAATATATAAATTTGTAGCAGAAATTGAAGGAAAATTTGAAAAAACTGATTATCCTACGGATGATGTTCTTTATCTAAAAAAAGGAGCACAGATTATGCTCCTTAATAATGATAAAAAGAAAAAATGGGTTAATGGAAGTGTTGGCAGGATTACTGATATTGATGAAGATAATGAAATAATTTCTGTTGAATTAATGAACGGCAAAAATGTTAAAGTTAAACGATACAGCTGGGAACTCTTTAATTATATTTATAATAAACAAAAAGAAAAGATAGAGACAGAGCTTATTGGTAGATTTAATCAATTTCCAATACGGCTTGCCTGGGCTGTGACTGTGCATAAGAGTCAGGGTAAAACCTTTGAAAATATTATACTGGACATAAAAGGTGGAGTCTTTGCACCAGGTCAAATATATGTTGCACTTAGCCGTTGCACATCTCTTGATGGAATTGTATTAAAACAGAGAATAGGAAAAAAGCATATATTTGTTGATTGGAAAATTATAAAATTCCTCACATCTTATAAATATCAACAGGCAGAAAAAGAATTGAGCTTTGATAAAAAAATTGAAATAATAGAAAAATCTATTCAACAAAATAAGGATATAGAAATCACATATTTAAAAAGAAATGATGAAACTTCTGTCAGGACAATTAAACCAGAATATGTTGGAGAGATGGATTTTATGGGAAAAAAGTTTGTGGCACTTAAAGGATATTGTTATAAACGAAACGAAGATAGAATTTTCCGAATTGATAGAATTATCAGTATTAGCCAGAAAGAATAGAGTAGTTGTCTTTTATTAAAAATAAGCATATTTAAAGGTGCTTCTACTGACCCTTATGGTGTATTCTGGTTAAAATTTAAAGAGAGAAGACCTGATAATATTATTGTTGTTGAAAATATGATTGAGAAAAGGAAATGTTCTATCTTTATTATATTTATTAAATTATAGTTTCCGAACAATTTTTAATTTTAGAATTTGAGGTGATGTTATGAGAAAAGCAATTATTGAAAGAAAAACCAGAGAAACTGAAATAAGATTGAAGCTTAATATTGATGGGGTAGGGAAGTGTAAAGTAAATACGCCTGCAGGTTTTTTTAATCATATGCTTGAATCATTCTGTAAGCACGGGCTTTTTGATATTGAGATTGAAGCAAAAGGGGATATAGAGGTAGGTTTTCATCATTTAGTTGAAGATATAGGGATATGCCTTGGTATGGCGTTTGATAAAGCATTAAAAAAAAGAGAAAAGATTGTTCGTTTTGGATGGTCAATAGTTCCAATGGATGAAGCACTGGTACTCAGTTCAATAGATATAAGTGGTAGACCGTTGCTTGTTTATAAGGTAAAAATGAAAAATCAGAAGATAGGTGAGTTTGATACAGAATTGGTTGAAGAATTTTTCAAAGCACTATCTGATAATGCAAAAATTACACTTCATATAAACCTTTTTTATGGTAATAATGCTCATCACATAGTTGAAGCAGTATTCAAATCAGTAAGCAAATCACTTGCACAGGCGAGCAGCATAAGTCAAAAAATAAAAGGAGTCCTATCAACTAAAGATGTTATATAAGAAAATCGTAATAATTGACTATAAAATGGGAAATTTAAGCAGTGTATATAATGCATTTAAATTTTTAGAAATACCCATAGAACTTTCAAATAGCAAACAAAAAATAAAGAATAGCTCAGGAATAGTTTTGCCAGGTGTTGGAGCATTTGGTGATGCAATGAAAAATCTTGAGGCTCTTAGACTCGTAGATATTCTAAAAAACGAAATTGCAAGCGGGAAACCATACCTTGGAATATGCTTGGGATTACAGATTTTATTTGAAAAAAGTGAAGAGAATAAAAATGTTTCAGGATTAAGCATATTTCCAGGTAAAGTTATAAAATTTAAATCCAAATCAATCAAAATTCCTCATATAGGGTGGAATCAAATATTAATTAAGAAAAGAAATCGTTTATTAAAAAATGTAAAAAATAATTCATTTTTTTATTTCGTCCATTCTTTCTATGTTAAACCTTCTGATAGTAAAATTATAAGTACTATAACATCCTATGGTGAAAATTTTGTCTCATCTGTAAGTAAAGATAATATTTATGGTGTCCAATTTCATCCTGAAAAGAGTCAAAAAGAAGGACTTAAGATAATAAAAAATTTTGCTCAGATATGCTTCAAACTATTGTAAATTTTGTAATATAATTACTACCTGATTCTTTAGCAAACAATTGAAAAC
>CAZSCZ010000126.1:0-6619 GCA_964605455.1 uncultured Spirochaetia bacterium | reverse complement strand
CAACTTTATTTAGAACATTTCAGCAACAGTGAATGAAGTCCTTATTAGACCAAAAAAATAATCGGGCTTGATAAATCAAACTTCTACAAGCAAAATTTTGACAGTTTAATCTTTATTGCTATATTCTTGATAAAAATTTGACATTTAAATTTAAATGATATAAATTTTGACTACCTTTTTATATTTATAGGTATTGATTTTTAGAACAAAGACCACGGAAATATATTTTACATTTCTGTGGTAAGATGATAAGTATTAGATTAGGAGGTTGAGACTATGGGAAAAAGTAAAGTTACAAAGAAAAAATATGTATATTTTTTTGGAGCAGGAAAAGCAGAAGGTAGAGGTGATATGAAAGATTTACTTGGTGGAAAAGGTGCAGGTCTTGCTGAAATGACAAATGCTGGAATTCCTGTTCCACCGGGATTTACAATATCAACAGAAGCCTGTGTATATTTTTACAAAAATAAGAAGAAATGGCCAGCAGGATTAGAGCAAGAAGTTGAAACAAACCTTAAAAGACTTGAAAAAGTTACAGGTTTAAAATTTGGAGATATTAATAATCCCTTACTTGTCTCGGTCCGTTCTGGTGCAAAAATCTCTATGCCAGGGATGATGGATACTGTGCTCAATCTTGGGCTTAATGATAAGACTGTTCAAGGACTTGCAAAAAAAACAAATAATGAAAGATTTGCTTATGATAGTTACCGCAGATTTATTCAAATGTTTGGCAATGTTGTTATGGGTATTCCACATGAAAAATTTGAACATGCTTTGAGGAAGATGAAGGAAAGAAAAGGTGTAACAAATGATACTGACCTTACAGCTGAAGATTTAAAAGAATTGATAAAGGAATATGAAGATATTGTAAAAAAGGAAACAGGTAAGAATTTTCCTCAGAATGTTTATACACAGCTTAAAATGGCAATTGATGCAGTATTTAGTTCTTGGATGAATCCTCGTGCTATCACCTATAGAAAGATAAATGAAATTCCTGATGACCTGGGCACTGCTGTTAATATTGTAACGATGGTTTTCGGTAATATGGGTGAAGATTCTGCAACTGGTGTTGGGTTTACAAGGAACCCTGCAACGGGCAAAAAAGAGTTTTATGGTGAGTATCTTACAAATGCCCAAGGTGAAGATGTTGTTGCAGGTATAAGAACACCTAAACCATTGGTAGAATTGAAGAAAGAGATGCCTAATGTATATAAAGAGTTACAAAAAATTACCCAAAAATTAGAAAAACATTATAGAGATGTTCAGGATTATGAATTTACAATTCAGCAGAAGAAGCTTTATATGCTTCAAACAAGGACAGGGAAACGAACAACAACTGCAGCCTTAAAGATTGCTGTTGATATGGTAAAAGAAGGTCTTATTACAAAAGAAGAAGCAGTAATGAGAATTGACCCACAATCACTTGACCATGTATTACATCCGATGTTTGATCCTACGAAGCGAAAGAATTTTGAAGTAATAGCGAAAGGATTACCGGCATCACCTGGTGCTGCTGCAGGTCAAGTTGTTTTTACTGCTGATGATGCTGTTAAGTGGACTAAAAAAGGTAAAAGAGTAATTCTTGTGCGAATGGAAACAACTCCTGATGATATTCATGGTATGCATGCATCTCAGGGTATACTTACAGCTACAGGTGGTATGACTTCACACGCAGCTGTAGTTGGAAGAGCTATGGGAAAACCATCTGTTGTTGGTTGTGGTGCTTTACAAATTCAAGAAGAAGAGAAAATTATTAAAGTAAAAGATAAAATAATTAAAGAAGGGGAATATCTATCAATTGATGGCGCAACAGGCGAAGTTATGATTGGTGATGTTCCAACTTCTCCTTCCGAAGTTATTCAGGTTTTGACCGGAAAATTAGCTCCTAATAAATCAGAAATTTATAAAAATTTCAATCAAATTTTAAAATGGGCAGACCAAATACGAACTCTTGGTGTCCGTGCTAATGCTGATACTCCTAAAGATGCTAATACAGCTTTTGCATTTGGTGCTGAAGGTATAGGACTTGCCAGAACTGAACATATGTTTTTTGCTGAAGATAGACTCCCTATAATGCAAAAGATGATTATGGCTTCCACAAAAGAGGAAAGAGAAAAGTATCTTGCCAGGCTTATGCCTATGCAGAAAAAAGATTTTAAAGAATTGTTTAAAGCAATGAAAGGACATCCTGTTACAATAAGATTACTTGATCCACCATTACACGAATTTTTGCCCAAACGTGAAGAACTTATGGTTGAAATTGCAAAACTTGAACTTCAGCGCGCATCAGCTTCTAAAATAGAAAAAAAGAAAAAATTATTAGCAAAAGTTAATGAA
Source organism: uncultured Spirochaetia bacterium (assembly GCA_964605455.1). Classification (GTDB taxonomy): domain Bacteria; phylum Spirochaetota; class JAHITG01; order JAHITG01; family JAFGFC01; genus CAZSCZ01. The sequence continues at coordinate 4,282 of CAZSCZ010000126.1, read as the reverse complement.
CTACACGAATTTAATCCAATGCTTGGTCTTAGAGGATGTAGGCTGGGAATTATGTTCCCTGAAATTTCTGAAATGCAGATTAGGGCTATAATAGAAGCAGCTGTTGAAGTTGCTAAAAGTGGAATGAAGGTTAAGCCAGAAATAATGATTCCATTAACATCTTCAATCGGTGAAATGAAGATTACACGCAAACAGGTTGTGGAGATTGCAGAAGAGATTCTTAAAAAGAAAAAAGTCAAAATACCATATAAAGTTGGAACAATGATTGAAATACCACGAGCTGCTATTACTGCAGATGAGATTGCAAAAGAAGCAGAATTTTTCTCATTTGGGACAAATGACTTAACACAAACAACTTTTGGACTTAGTCGCGATGACGCTGGGAAAATTATTGATTTTTATGTTGACCATAATATTCTTGAAAAAGACCCATTTCAGGTTTTAGATCAAGGTGGAGTAGGCCAGCTTGTAAAAATCGCAATTGATAAAGGAAGAGCTACAAGACAGGATTTAAAAATTGGAATTTGTGGTGAACACGGGGGTGAACCTACTTCTGTAAAGTTCTGTCATAGAGCAGGACTTAATTATGTAAGCTGTTCACCTTATAGAGTGCCAATAGCAAGACTCGCTGCCGCACAGGCTGCGATTGAAGAGAAACAATTACAAAAGTCAAAAGTATCAAAAAGAACTAAATCTACAAAAACAAAAAAGAAAAGATGAAATAAATAAAGAGGGACTGACAGGCTTCTGTCCCCCCCCTTTTTTTCAAAATGATATTATGGCTCATATTTATAATTGTGGAGTTCATCCTTCTGCCTCTGAAAAAATCTAAAGTGTCGCCTGATTTAGAAATTGCAATGCTTTAATTGTTTATATGCTTTAAATTATAATTTCCGAACATTACTAAGAATTGATGGAGAGGTAAAAATGAGAAAGTATTTTTTTATAATTTTGGTAATTATGCCACTTAGTATATATGGTAGCACCGGTGGTGCAACTTCTTTATGGGGGCTTTTTAAACTTGGTGGTATATGGATGTGGATTTTACTTGCTACATCTATTCTGGCTCTTACTTTTATTTTAGAACGTATCTTTTATTTTCATAAAGTAAAACTTGTGTCAAAAGATTTCTTTTTACAATTTGAACAGCTCATAAGAGAATCTGATTATACTAAATTAAAAAAATTTTTTCAGAATTATGATTGTATGATTTCAAAAATAATAAATAGTTCCTTTGATAAAAGTTTAAGTGAAGCGGAATTTGAAAAGAGTGTTGAACGGCTGACTTCAGTAGAGGTAAATGAACTTGGAAGGGGACTAAATATTTTAGCAACAATTGGAAGTATTGCACCACTTATTGGATTTCTTGGTACAGTTGCAGGTATGATTAAAGCATTTGGAAGTATTGCTGCTGCAGATGAAGTTTCAGCAAGACTTGTGGCTGGTGGAATTTATACAGCTCTTCTTACAACTGCTTTTGGGCTTCTTATTGCTATTCCTGCTATTGCTATGTATAATTTTTTTGTTCATAAAATTGATAACTTCGTGGCTGATGTGGAAAAAATCGTAAATCTTCTTTTAAATAAAAAAGGATTATTTAAAAAATGAGATTAAAAAATAAATTTAATCTAACTTTTGAAATACCAACATCTTCACAATCAGATATAGATTTTCTTTTAATTATCTTTTTTATAATTACTGCTATATTTTTTGAACGCACAGGTCTCTCTTTTAAATTGCCATCAAAAAATACAAAACCATTAACTGTAAGCTCTAATGAGATAATAGAAATAAAACTTTTTAATGATAAAATTATTGTTAATAATAAAGAAATAGATTTTTTTAATTTAAAAGATTTTCTTGAACCTCTCTGTTCAAAAAAAAGCAAAAATATTATTGTAATATTTTTTGATAAAAAATTGAAGTACAAAAATTTTATAAAAGTATTTCAAGTAATAAAAAAGATTGAAAATGTAAAAGTATCAATAAAAAAGTTATAAAATGAAGATAGGTCAAAGATATACTACAAGGATTATTATACCTTTTGTTACAATGGCTGATATTGCTTTTTTATTATTAATATTTCTTATAGTTACATCTTCTGTTCAAAAACAGCCTCCAATTAAAATTTTAGTCCCTGATTCTTCTGTATTTAACCAGATAGAAAAGAAAGATATTACCGAAATTTTTATAACAGCTAATGGTAAAATTTATTATAATGGAAGAGAAATAAATCTCAAAAATTTAAAAAATAGTTTACCTTTAAATGGTAATTGTGTTATAAATGCTGATAAAGATGTAGATTTTAATATTATTTATGATATTACAGAGATTTTAAAAGAGATAGGATATGAAAAAGTTTCTTTTGCAGTTAAAAGAAAAGTTGTTCCAAAACAGGATTAATAAATTTTTTATTTTTTCATTCATTTTGCATCTTTTTACATTAACATTAATTTCATATTCTCCTATGCGGACAAAACTTATTATGCCATCAACAACAATGGATTTAGTTGACATTGAGATGAAAAATTTTGAGAACCAGATGATTAAAATAAAAAAAAGTGAAGATATTAAAAAAGAGGATGAAGATTCAGATTTAATAAAAAGCAAGGCTTCAATCATTTCTGGAGAATCAACAATTTATCTACCAGTATTTGAAGTTACTACTTTACCTAAGATTATTTTCAAGGCGGAACCAAAATATCCAGAGATGGCAAGAAAGGCAGGAATTGAAGGGATAGTTGTTCTTGAACTGGATATAAATGAAAAGGGTCAAGTGATAAATATAAAAGTAGTGAGAAGTGGAGGATTTGGATTTGATCAATCTGCTATTGAAGCTATAAAAAAAACAAAATTCTCTCCTGCTTTAAAATATGGCAAGCCTGTTCCTATCCGTGTAAGATTACCAGTAAAATTTGAATTACAGTGAATCTGGGGACGGTGCACAACTTTATTAACATCTGCCAATGTTTTAATTATTTATATGTTTTAAATTATAATTTCCGAACAATCTTTTTACAAATATGAATATGGCTTGGAAACAATAATTACAATGAAGTAGAAGATGGATATTAAAAAATAGTAAAAAGCTTAGCCTACAAAGTATATATTCTATTATTTTTGTTTGCACAAAAAAGTAAAAAAAATGGAAAATTTTAATATAATTATTTCAATGCTTTTAAAAAAAATTATTGACAACAAATTATAAATCTGTTATAATTACACTAAAATATTGGAGGATATTTAATGGGATTTAAAGCAGATAAAATTTGGATGGATGGAGAATTTGTAAGATGGGAGGATGCGAAAATACATATTCTTTCACATGTTATTCATTATGGGAGCGGGATTTTTGAAGGTATAAGGTGCTATAATTCCAAAAAAGGTCCTGTAATTTTTAGGTTAAAAGACCATATAAAAAGGCTTTATGATTCAGCAAAAGTTTTCAGAATGGTTCCAAAATATTCACCTCAAGAAATTGAAAAAGCAATAATTGACACAATAAAAGTAAACAAATTAAAGGAGGCATATATAAGGCCGCTGATTTATCGTGGGTATGGAACTATTGGTCTAAATCCATTTGATTCTCCTGTTCAGGTAATGATAGCGGCGTGGGAGTGGGGCAGGTATTTGGGCGAGGAAGCACTGGAAAAGGGTATTTCTGTAAAAATTGCATCATGGCAAAGGGCTGCACCTAATACTTTTCCTTCAATGGCAAAAATTACAGGAAATTATGCAAATGCTCAACTTATAAAAATAGATGCTCTTCAGGATGGATATGATGAAGGAATTGCTCTTGACAGTTATGGCTATGTTTCCGAAGGCTCAGGTGAAAATGTGTTTATTGTACGAAACGGCGTTATTTTTACTCCTCCTACAAGCTCCTCAATTTTACCAGGAATAACACGACATTGTATATTTGTTCTTGCACGAGAATTGGGTATTACAATTAAGCAACATGTTTTGCCGCGTGAATCCCTTTATGTGGCTGACGAAGTCTTTATGACAGGAACCGCAGCAGAAATTACACCTGTAACAAAAATTGATAATATTATTATTAGTGATGGTAAAGTGGGACCTGTTACAAGAAAGCTACAAAATGAATTTTTTGCTATAATTAAGGGGGAAGTGGAAGATAGACATAATTGGCTATCAAAAATAAATGAAAATGAATAAAATAAATAAATTATATTATGTATTCTTAATTACATTGCTTACTTCTGCTAATTTAGAGGCAAAACCACTTTCGTTCTATATTCGTAATAATGCAGAATTGCTTATT
>CAZSCZ010000125.1:0-6635 GCA_964605455.1 uncultured Spirochaetia bacterium | reverse complement strand
GCATCAATAACCTTTATTTTACCATCCTTAAAATCCTGAACAACCTGTTTCATGTAAATATAATATATGGTAATATTTCTATGTTGTCAACAAGATATGCTCTGGATTATTATTCCTCATAACTCCACTCCCTATTTTATCCCTCCTCCCCCATTGAACGCACCTCTATATATACCCGATATTGACATTTTTTATTAGTCCATTATTATGTGTGAAAAGGAGGCTTTAATGACAAACGAAGACGCACTAAATTTGTTTTTCGTTATAAAAATAGTTAAAAGGTACTGGATAAGAATACTCCTCTACTCTCTGGGCGGAGCAGTGGTAGCTATGGTGATAAGTTTTTTACTGCCTAAAACTTATACTGCTGAAATGACAATATTAATGCCAGAATCTGAACTGGGAACTTCAGCTTTATCAACCTCTCTTGGTTTTTTAAATCCCAACCTATCACTTTCACAGGGCATCAATTCACCTACAATTAAATCAATTCTTGAAAGTGATCCAGCCCTCGAAATGGTGGTTGATAGGTTCAATCTTGTGGAATTGTACGGTGTAAAATACAAGGATGAAGCAATAAAAATATTACGTAAAAGAACCCAAATTGGGATATTCAACTTACGAGGTGTTATTGAGATTTATGTAAAAGATAGAGATAAAAAAAGGGCAGCCGAAATCTGTAATTACTATGTCAAGGTTTTGGAAGAACTTAACAAAAAATTGCGCCTGACAGTAAAAAAACCCGTAGTAAGAGTAATATCCTTTGCAAAACCACCTCTAAAAAAGTCGTTCCCTAAGACCTCGTATAATATGATAACTGCTTTTATCCTTGTCTTTATTATGACAACAGTAATATATACGTTTAAAGAATGGCAAAAAGAATAATTTTATTCTTGCTTCTCTCGTTTCTATATTATTATATATCAATAAAATACCCTATTTTTTTTCCGTTAATAACTGTGACAACTTTGCTCTCTTTCTTTATTCTGTTCACAAAATGGGATATGGGTATAATTGCAACAGCTATAATCTTCATTGCATTGATTTTACCCTACAATTATCATCTTGTCAAAGTTTATTCAGAGCATTATGGTGGTGCATGGCCACACCCTGTTTTTTCACCTCTGCACTTTGCCTTAATTATTAGTTTCTTAATTTCTTTTCTTTTTAAATTTAATAAATTAAACAATTATCTATATGTAAAATTGGGCACAAATTTTTTTGTTTTTCTTTTCTTTAGTATATATGCTATGGCAACATCAATTGTAACATCAACATATCCTGTGGCTTCTTTCTACGAATTTTTGAGAATGCTGATAGGCTTATTGCTTTACGTGCAGGTCTCTTTTTTCATACGCTCCCAAAAAGAGCTATCATTAATTACCAGGATTATTGGAATTTTTATATTGGTTGAGGGAATTATAGCAGTCTTACAATTTTACAAAATTTTGCCACTTGATTTAATTAAAGGTGAGTCGGCAAAACCATTATTACCCGGATTCATAACCCAAATCTTCAGAAGAAGTACTGGAACCCTTAAAGAAGCAAACGCATTTGGGAAATTTTTATCCATATTCACTCCGCCTTTTGTCATATACTCTTTGATTTCTAAAGGATGGAGGAGAATCTTCTCCACCTTAATTTTTGTTTCTGCTGCCACTGCAATATTCCTTACACTAAGCAGGTCAAGCGTTGTAGGTTTTATTCTAAGTCTAATAATAGTATTTATTATCCTATTCCACAGGAAACCACCTGGTCTTATATCTTTGAGAAATTTCCTATTTATTACCTTAAGTGTTTTTGTATCTTTTGTAACTGTTTTCTTAATAACAGGAAATATTCTTTATTTAAGGTTTATCAGGTTTGGGCTGTTAACGCTTCAGGGGAGATTCGCACAATACATAAACGCATTATACATAATTAAGAATCATATATTATTGGGAATAGGACTTAACAACTACTATCCCGTTATGATTACTAACGATTATACAGGAATTGCCGCAGCCACTCCTCAGTACGTTGTTCACAACATATTTTTGTTATACTGCGCCGAAACTGGAATTTTAGGATTAATACTCTTCCTGTTGTTCTTCTGGTATTCATTCAAGGAAAATTATCAAGACTTAAAGAAACTAAATAAAATCCTTCCCTCCAATCTCAGTGAAGAGAATATTGCCCTAATATATGGTGGACTGGCCTCCATAATTTCCATATTTCTTCAGGGCACCTTTGACTGGGGATTCAGAACAGACAACATGTTTCATTTTCTATTTTTTCTTGGATTGTTGAACGCCAACAGAAACATTCTTTTCAACCAAGAAGTAGATAATAAACAGTTCTGAATTCCTGACTATCTAAACGCAACTTATAACTATCATCTCGCCTGTATATAGCCTCTCCTTCATGCAGTTGCCCATCCGGAAATAAATAAAAGAATCTCAACCCTGGATTTAAATTTTTTAAGGACAAATTCAGCTTAAAATGTTCCATTAAAAGGATACCGGGAACCCGTTCTTTTTTTAAGTATTCTCTTCGGGAAGGATAATATATCAATCCTTTTCCTACTTTTCTTACATTATCCCCTTTAATTATTCCATCTTTTAAAACCGTTATTAAAATCTTACGAGAAAAAATCAAATTCTTCTTATCCAGTGAGACAATACTTAAATATATCCTGTCTAAAGCTTTGTCCACAGGGACTATACTAAGATAATCATTTCTGAATTCTTTTTTAATATACCCTGCGTACAAAAAGACTTTTTTATCGTTCAGTGCAAAATATCCCTCTCTGTGATTCCATTTAATATCTTCCACATTATTGGAATACACGAAAGTATTCCCTGCAAATTTCTTATCAAAGGTTAGTACTATTTTCTTAAAATAATATAAACTGTCCATAGGACCATCCAATGGATCAAACCTCCTCTTTTCTGTGTTCTCAATACTATCTGCAATATAAAGAACTACCGAATCAGAAAACGTGTTCAGCAAGTAATGTCTAAAAGCAAAACTCAGTGATGGGAAAAACAACACGATGGTTGAAAATGGTTGTTCCAGGGATGAAGTATAGAATTTCTGCTCCTTATAAATATCTTTCAGATAAGTATAATCCTCAAAAAAATCAAAATAAAATAAGCCATCATAATCATATAAAGATGCATAGGCTGTAACGATTAAAGGGGCCTCTGCTCTAAACTCGTTGGGATATCCCTTCCCCCATTCATCAATTACAATGGGTTTCCCAAGATATTTAATACACAACATTTTTGTAGGAAACCATTTAGGCTTTCCATCTGGCCAAAAAATTTCGCTTTGATTTTTGAAAATCTCTCCTTTGTGTCCGTGTGCATAATAACCATAGTTATGGTTGCAAACAAAATCACAATTTTTATAAATAAATTTTTGTAACCTGTAGGAAAAAAGATAGTTAGTGAATGTGATTGGGCATCTGACTCCCAGTCGTCTAAGTTGCTTTTTAAATCTCATATAAAATGACGAGTCTCTCTCTACCGCAAAATCCAATGCCTCATTAACCGAAAATTTTTTGTCCGTTACCCTTTCCATCTCTCTAACAAGTAGTCTCCTTCCCCGAGCTTCAAAAAACAGGTCACTGGCAGAATTTTCATTTGTCAAAATCACGAATGCAAGGGCTGGCTCTTGTGAATATACAACCCCAGTATATGGATTCCTGTGCATAAAAAGGGAATCAAGAAACATGGCAAATTTTTTCTGAAGAAGTGTATCCAGTATAACTTTTGAACATGAATAAGAACCGGTCAAACCATCTACTTTATTATACCCAACAAAAACTTTTACAAAAGAATACAAAACAAAATACATTCCGTTTTTTTTCAGAAGGCTCACAAAATAGTCAAATCTTTCCATAAGCTCTTTATTAAATCTACCTCTGTTAAAATCCCAAATGCCTACCGGATGTATTCTTACAGCATTTATTCCAAGTGATTTCATATAGTTCAAAGCCAGTGACATTGTTTTATTATCTGCTTTCAAAAAATTCCACCCTACTGTTGAACCCCAAAATCTGATTCTTTTCATCGTTTTAGACTTATAAAAATGGCCATCAAATACAATTATAGGTTCAATTTGTTCTTCCTCTGTTTCAACAACATTGAAAACGTATGGAAATGTAAGTTGAAAATACTTTTCCTCTCTGGCTAAGCCTATAAAAAAGAGTATATATAACATATTTTATTATGACAAATTTATGACCAAAGTCAATATTTGAACCTTGACAAAAAAAGAAAATAAAACATAATCTTCTTATGAAAAACAAAGGCTTCTTTGTCGTCTGGAAAAAACCACATGGAAGAGGAAAAGAAATGGCAAAGCATTTTGGTGTTAAGTTAATGTTTCTTGACCTTAAATATTCAGCAATAATCAGGTATCCCCTATTCTTTTTTTATACTTTTTTCTTCTTGTTACTTCACAAACCGTCGGTTATAATTGTCCAGACCCCTCCAATCTTTGCTGTCCTTTCTGTTTTTATTTACACCCTTCTTTATGGTGGGAGATATGCTGTTGATTCTCATACTGGGGAATTAGTTGAAAAAAAATGGAAAAAGTTTGACAGATTAAGGCGTTTTTTGTTTGCAAAAGCAACAGTCGTCTTCGTTCACAATTCGCACAATTTTAACCTTGTGAAGGCATGGAAGGGTAGATATCTAATTCTTACTGACGACATTCCACCAACCCCTGAAGGTAAGAAGCTTACTACCATGTGCAAACATAAGAAATCCGCTCTTTTTATAACTGGAACTGTGAATACTGAACCTATCTATGAGGTGCTTAGTGCTGCACGATTACTTGAAAAAGAAGGATGGATTTTCTTCTTATCCGGTAATCCCTCCAATTATAAAGGACATACACTTCCTAAGAACACAATATTAACGGGTTATCTCCCTTATGAAGAATACCTTCAATTGGTCAAATGTGTCAAAGTTGTACTCACTTTTGATACCAGAGAAGGAGTTATTACAAGAGGCACATGGGAATCTATTGGAGCCGGAACACCCTTTGTAACAAATGATTCTTCCACTCTTAAGGAAATGTTTGGTAACATAGCGGTATATACAAAAATAAATCCTGAAGCAATAGCCAATGCAATAAAAACTGCATATTCTAATAGAAAAACTTTACAGAAAAGGATTTTGCAAAAAAGGATTGAATTAAACAAGCATTGGGAGAAGAATCTTAAAGTAGCAAAGGAGTTATTAGGACTTTGATATGAAATTAAAGAACTTAGTAAAGAGTCTTCAAGTATTCTCAAAGGTATCCTTATCTTTAATCATAGCGAGAATACTCAGTGCTATAATAACATTCATTACAGCAAAATATCTTGGGAGTAAAAATTATGCCCTTTTCTCCACTGGTTTTTTCTTAATGACAATTGTCGGGTTTAGTGGAACTGGGCTTGATAAATCATTTGTATTTAACTATGTAAGACGTAAGGAAAAGAGGGATATGCTTAATAATTATTTGATTGCAAAAGGGTTTTTCTTCATAATTATACTTTTCATATCAGTCGTCTTTGTTAACTTTTATTTCGCACATTCATACCTAAAAATGTCCGCATTCTGGGGAATTTTATTCTCTTCCTCCTTTTTTCTTTTTACCACTATTATATCTATTTTTCAGGCGAAAACAAACTATTCAAAGTATTCCCTTTTCTTTTTCCTTTTCTATTTGATAGCCACAATTTTTATCGTTCTGGGTTTTTTCTGCAAAATAAGCAGTTATGTTTACTATCTTGCTTCGTATATGATTAGTTCAATTTTTCTGGTAATGCTTTCCCTTAACAAATTTTTTATCCCTACATTAAAAAAGGAAACCATGTTTTCACTACTTCACCACGCAAAATGGTTATTATTATCAGAATTCTTATGGCTTATTTTCATCCGGATGGACTATTTCACCATTTCAAAATTTGTTGGTCTTTCAGTTCTTGGCAATTACGGTCTTTCCTTAAAACTTGTAAATATATTTTTTACTTTTGTGAGCTCTTTTTCAATAATTTTACTTCCTAAGGCAGCAGCATTAAAAACTAAAAGAGATTTAGAAACCTTCTGGCGTTACAATTACTTTATCTTCGCCTTCCTGTTTATAATTGGGATACTACTAATTTTAACAGGGCCGTTTTTTATAAAACTGATTTTTGGTAAAGAATTTTTTAAAGCAACTGACTATTTCGTGAAACTCCTTATAGCTTACTTGCCAACGATTTTCCTTCCCCCATTGCAATACATCCTTCTCACTTTTAAAAAAGAAGTATTTTACTTTATATCCTATCTCATTTTACCTATATTTTATTTGCTGCTCTTTGTTATTCTGAAAAATCTTGGCATTAATGGAGTGATAATCTCCAAAGGTTGTGCGTTTATCTCATCAGTTTTATTTAGCCTGTTTGTTTATATCAAATACAAAAAACATTTACCCTCTGAGAGCATTTCTTAGTATCCTCTCAACAAGTTCATCGTATGAAATGCCGGCTGCCTGTGCCTCTTTGGGAAGGTCTGAAAGTGGGGTCATACCAGGAACAGTATTAACTTCAAGAACATAGGGTTCTTTACCATCCTTTATAACCATGTCAACCCGTGAAAAGTGTCTGCAGCCAAGCA
>CAZSCZ010000124.1:0-6816 GCA_964605455.1 uncultured Spirochaetia bacterium | reverse complement strand
CTTCTGGACGCTTTAAAAGATGAGGAAAAAAAGACCCAAAAGAAATTAAAACATTTAAAAGTAAGGGGAAGATATGTGGAAAAAGATTGGTAAATATTTACTTTTATCTATTGTATTACTTATACCTGCTATTTTAAATTCACAAGATATAACAGTTGAGGCATCTGTAAGTTCTACAGAGGTAGAAGTTGGTGAACAATTTACATATTCTGTAACAGTTTCAGGGAGTGTTGCAAATATTCCTAAGCCTCAATTACCAGCACTTCCAGATTTCAGAGTTTATAGTGCTGGAACTTCCTCGTCTTTTCAATTTATAAATGGCACCATCTCTTCATCTGTTACTTATAACTATGCTCTTGTGCCTTTAAAGCAGGGAACATTTACAATAGGGTCAGCCAAAATTAAATTTCATGGTAAAGTATATCAAACCCAACCAATTACAGTAAAAGTTGTGCCACAGGGCAAAAAACCAAGACCCAAAAGACAAAAGGCTGCACCTACACTTGAGGAACAACTTTTTCGGCAACGAAATCAGTCTGAAATATTTGTGCGTGCCCTTGTAAATAAAACAAAAGTTTATGTAAATGAACCTGTAATTTTTAAGTATAAGCTTTACTACAAAAATGCTGCTATATCTCAGTATGGTATAAAAGAGATGCCTAGCTTTACAGGTTTTTGGGTAGAAGAGATACCGCCACCTAAAAGAAAAAAACGCAAAGTTGAGATTTATAATAATTCAAGATATTATACAATTGTCCTTGAGACACGCGTGTTATTCCCAACTTCGCCTGGAACACATACCATAGGAAAAACATCATTTCAATTCCTAATAGAAGATATCTTCTCGTTCTTTGGTAGAAGAATTTCAAGAGATACTAATCCTGTTACAATAAAAGTGTTGCCTTTACCTGAAAAAGGGAAACCAACAGATTTTAAAGGAACTGTTGGTGAGTTCAAAATTTCTACATCAATTTCAGCAAAAAAGATAAAACAAAATCAACCTTTTGTATTAAAGGTTATTATATCTGGTAGTGGAAATATAAAAACAATAAGTGAACCTGTTATGCCTGAATTAAAAGATTTTAAACTTTACGATTCACGCTCTTCAATAAATATTCGGAAAGGACCATACGGAATAAAAGGCAGTAAGATTTTTGAATATATATTAATTCCTACTTCCGCTGGAGAATTAATAATAGATTCATTTAAATTTTCGTTTTTCAGTTCAAAGAAAAAGAAATATGTTACATTAAAGACATCACCAATAAGGATTACAGCAAAGCCAGGTCCTGCAACTTCTTTACCAGCTGTTTCAGCACCAGGTTCAACACCTGTCCAATTAATTGGTAAGGATATTAGATTTATTAAAGAGCTTTCAAAAATAGAAAATCAGGGCGCTTATTTATATAAAGCATCCGGAATATGGTTACTTATAATATTGCCATTTCTAACTTTTGCAGCTGTTTATATATATTCAAGATATAAATTTAAAATGGAAACAGATATAAAATTTGCACGCGCTTCAAGAGCATATAAACTGGCAAAAAAACGAATCGCTATAATTGAAAAAAGATTGAAATCAAATGATTTAAAAGATATTGCAGCTGAGTTTGAGAAACTCTTAACAGGATATATTGGAGACAAATTGAATGTGCCTTCTGCAAGCCTTGTTATTGATGAAATAAAAAAGACTTTAAAAAAGAGTAATATCCCACAAGATGTAATAAACGGAATTGTAGAAATATATGATATAGCAAATATGCTAAGATATGCTCCATCAAAAGCAGATAAAACAGAATATGAAGAATTATTAAGCAAGACTGTAGAAGTGATAAATAAATTTGAAACACTAAATGTGTAAAAAAAGAGAAACCTGTATTCTTAATTCTGGAGGAATAATTTATGAAAAAGAGATATTTATATGTAATATTTGTAATACTATTATTTCCTTCGTTTACATTTTCTACTTCAATAGATGAATTATTCAAGATGGGAAATGAGAAATATAAGCAAGGGAAATATGATGAAGCAATTCAATTTTATGAAACAATTATAAAAAAAGGTGTTAAAAATGGTTATTTATTTTATAACCTTGGCAATGCTTATTTTAAAAACAAGCAACTTGGAAAAGCAATTTTAAATTATGAACGGGCGAGACTTTATCTGCCTAATGATGAGGATATAAAATTTAATTTGCAATTTGTTTCTGCATTAAAAGTGGATAAAATTCAGTCCCCTAAATATAATCCATTTACAAAAGTAATTCTTTTTATTTATAATATATTTGATGTAAATACTTTGTTTATTATAAGCTATATCCTTTTATGGATTATTGTAGGAATCTTTATTATAAAATGGATTGTAAAGAATTTACAATTACAAGATATAGCATCCAGAATTTTTCCATATATAGGAATTTTATTTATAATTTTTACTTTGATACTTATTATAAAAATTTATAATACAGAAAATTTAAAATATAGCATAGTATTATCTCAGGAAAGTGAAGTGAGAAGTGGTCCAGGAAAAGATTATACTGTAATATTTACATTACATGAAGGAACAAAGGTAAGAGAAAGAAATTATAGTGGAAAATGGACTCAAATTACTCTACCTAATGGATATAGCGGATGGATAAAGTCTTCAGATATAGAATCTATAGAGAAATAAAGATTTTATATCTAACAAATTTATGATAGTGTTTAAAAAATATCACATATAAGTGTGAAGATTACAGATTCAGGGACCGAAAATGAATTAACGAGCTTTTAAACACTTTCAGCAAATTTCTTGACATTTTGAACAGTATAACTTAAATTTAAAACGATGAAGAAAGTAATCATAATTTTAAGTTTAATTTTTATTACAAGTTGTGGAGTAGAAGAGATAGTGCAGCCTGAATATTTGAATGCTCCGTCAGAGCTAAAAGCCTATCCAGGTAATGGAAAAATTAAATTAAAATTTTACAGTAATAATAAAGAAGATAAATTTGATGGATTTAATGTATATATAAGTAAAAGTTCATCTCTTAAAAATCAGTCCTCTCTTTTACCAGTAAAGAATCCTGAAACAGGTGGCATACCAACAATCGTTGCTACAAGTAAAGATATTGATCCTACAGTTCCCATTACTGTTGAAATTACTCGTGATGCAGATGATAATCCGATTGAAAATGGTATTACTTATTATTTTATTGTAAAAGCACATAGTATACGAAACTTTAAGAGCGAGCCAAGTAATGAGGTTTCAACAACTCCACGAATTGATAATATTACAGGAGTGATTTTATATACAAATGAAGGCTTTAATTTTTCTACATTTGATAAAACATCACCATATAATTTTGTTTTCACAGTTCAAAATACATCAGATAAAAAAGCATTTATTACAGGAAAAAATAATACACTTGTGCAGTCAAAAGGCTATTATCAGAATTGGGAGGATGTAAATAAGGCAGATACAGATGGATATATTCAAAGTGAAATTCCTGTGGAAATACAGGAAGGATATGTGATTTTGTTTAAAACTGCGGATTCACATTATACAAAAATTTATATAAAAGAATTAAACTTAAGTTCAACACCATATATAAAATTTATATGGGCATATCAATCAATTGCTGGAAATACTGATATTTAAAATTTAAGAGAATAAGAAAGGAGAATTTATGACAGCAAAAGTAATAGTTTCATTTTTCATAATTATACTTGTAAGTGCAGGGGTTAGTGCTTTTTACTATTATGTAAGAAATTATAAATTTATTGGACAATTTTGGGGTGCAGTTGTTGTTGGAATTGTTGGAGCAGTTGTTTTTAATTATTTACTTAAAGCAGTTTCTGAATTTTTTATAAAAACTTTTGATGTTAATATACTTGCTGTGCTTATAGGTATTGTTATTTCACTTGAATTATTTCATAAAGCAACTCCTTAGATTCTATCAAAAAGGTGGACTATAACAATGAAAGAAAAATTTGAACTAAATACTATTGAAGAAGCCATAGAAGATATAAGGGCAGGGAAAATGGTAATAATTGTTGATTCCCCTGAACGAGAAAATGAAGGCGATTTAATAATGGCAGCTGAAAAAGTTACTCCTGAGGCAATAAATTTTATGGCAAAATATGGACGGGGGCTTATATGTGTGCCACTTATACCAGAAAGAGTAAATGAATTGAAACTTGAACCAATGGCAAGAGAGAATACCGACCATTATGGCACAGACTTTACAGTTTCTGTTGATGCAAGGTTTGGTATTACTACTGGGATATCAGCTTATGATAGGGCACACACAATAAAAGTATTGCTTTCTCCAGATACTCAACCTGAGGATATTGTTAAGCCAGGTCATATTTTTCCTTTAAAAGCAAAAGCAGGAGGGGTTCTTGAGCGTGCTGGGCATACTGAGGCTGCTGTTGATATAGCAAGACTTGCTGGACTTTATCCTGCTGGTGTGATATGCGAAATTATGAATGATGATGGAAGTATGGCAAGATTACCACAACTTGTGGAATTTGCTAAAAAATTTAATTTAAAGATTATAAGTATTGGTGATTTAATTCAATACAGACGTAAAACAGAGAAACTTGTAGAAAAGGTTGCTGAAGCAGATTTGCCAACAAAATTTGGACATTTTAAAATAATGGTATATCAATATAAAATTAATAAGTCTATCCATATTGCACTTGTAAAAGGACAAATAAAAAAGTCTGAACCTGTGCTTGTAAGGGTCCATTCGGAATGTTTAACTGGTGATACTTTTGGTTCTCTTAGATGTGATTGTGGTGAACAGTTTCACAAGGCAATGAAGATGATAGAAAAAGAAGGCAAAGGTGTTATTGTATATATGAGAGAACACGAAGGAAGGGGAATAGGAATTATAAATAAAATTAAAGCATATAAACTTCAGGAGGAAGGCCTTGATACAGTTGAAGCTAACTGTGCATTAGGGTTTCCGCCTGATTTAAGAGATTATGGAATAGGCGCCCAGATCCTGGTGGATATTGGAGTAGGTAAAATACGACTTATTACAAATAACCCACGGAAAATTATAGGTATTAAAGGGTATGGACTTCAAATTGTTGAAAGAGTTCCAATAGAAATTACACCAAACAAAATAAATATAAAATATCTTTCAGTTAAAAAGGAAAAATTGGGGCATACACTTACAAAAGTATAACTTGACTTCCTATTATTATTTTAATATTATAATTGCCTTAATTTTTATTTAGGAGCTGTTAAAATAAAATTTAATAATATAATAAAAGGTTTTACTCGGCTTCTTCCTATTTGGACTGTTCTTGCTGTGATAATTGGATATTTTAAACCTTCTATTCTGATCTATTTTAAGCCCTATCTTGAACTTATGTTTGCTTTTACTATGCTTGGTATAGGTGCTGTCCTTAATTTTGAAGATTTTTTACCTGTATTTAAAAAACCACATCTTGTTTTGTTAGGAACTCTTACACAATTTGGTATAATGCCAGCAGCAGGGTTTATAATTGCAAAAAGTTTAAATTTCCCGCCACAACTAACTTTGGGACTGATACTTACAGGAAGTGTGCCAGGTGCAATGGCTAGTAATGTTATATCATATCTTGCACGTGCTGATGTTGCGTATTCAATAGCTTTAACTTCAACTTCAACTTTACTTTCACCTATACTTACTCCTACTTTTACATATATATTTGCTCATACTATTATTGAGATAAAATTTTGGCCTATGTTTTTTAGTATTATCAAAATGGTAATAATTCCACTTTTTATAGGCCTAATATTAAAGAATATGTTTAAAAATGCAATTTTTAAATTTCAGGAGATATTTCCAGCTTTTTCTACGATTTTTATAGCTTTTATTTGTGGACTTATAGTGGCACTTAATAAGAATTATATTTTAGGTATAAGCTTATTACTCTTTACAGGAATACTTCTACACAATTTTGTAGGACTTGTTGGCGGATATGCTGCTGGAACTTTATATAGGTTTGATATAAGAAGGAGACGGACACTATCAATAGAAGTGGGTATGCAAAATGCTGGACTTGGAGCTGTGCTTGCTTTGAAACATTTTTCAGAAAAAGTGGCTCTCCCGTCTGCACTTTTTGCTACTTGGTGTGTTATAACAGCTTCAATTCTTGCTGAAATATGGAGCCTTTCCTATAAAAATAATAAATATAACAACTTTAAAGAAAATTAGCAGTAATAAGAAATTTCTTGACAAATAGAAATAAGTAGTTAAATTTGAAAATAAAAGATAAATATTAATTAAAATGAGGTAATAAAATATGAGTGCAGTAGCAGAAGTGTTAGAGGATGAATTAACAGAGGCAATAGAGAAGAAGGATAAGAAATCTATTAGACATTTTGTTACACTTATAGTAGAAAATTTTGAAGATAAGAAAGAAGCAGAGAAACGAAACAGTGAAATAATGTTAAAACTTAACGAGATAGAGATTACTGTAAAAGAAGGATTTAAATCTATTGACAAGCGATTTGAGGAGATGGGTAACCGATTTGTGGATATGCAGAAGTATATGGATAAGCGCTTTGAAGATATGAATAAGCGCTTTGAAGATATGAATAAACGATTTGAAGATACGAATAAACGCTTTGAAGATATGAATAAACGATTTGAAGATATGAATAAACGCTTCACAATGATGTTCACATTTCTTACTATTGGATTTGCTTCGATAACATTTCTTATTACGATTTTTAAATTTATAGTTAAATAATATCAACAGGGAGCCTCCCTTCCTACCTCCTATAGGGACGTATATTATGAAAAGAAAAAGCTTGAAAAAAGGGAAGACGGTGAGT
>CAZSCZ010000123.1:0-6867 GCA_964605455.1 uncultured Spirochaetia bacterium | reverse complement strand
GAAGACAGCAAAGGCAATGTAAGATACATAAAATTTGCAATTCAACGCTAAAATGTTAAAATTTTTTTATGTTCCTATAAATAACATAAATCAGATACCTCACTCTGATACTGTAAATAAATTAAATAGTTAATTTAAAGGAATCAGAATTGAAAAATATAAAATAGGAAGAGAAGAGAAGTGCGAATGGGAACGGAGGAAGACTTTATTGATTTTTTATAATTCGTTTTCTTTTATTTCAGCTATTTTCATTAAATATTTCAATAATCCCATTTTTAATGTCTTATTTTTATGAACAGGGACAGATATTCTTTCCTTTTTCCCTTTTTTTGTGTAAATATAATGACTCCCTGATATCCGAACAAGTTTCCACCCTTTTCTTTTTAATATTTTGCAAAATTCTTTTCCCGATATACTTCTCATTTATATTGCTACTTCCATTATTTCAGAATTTTTATCTAATTTTACTTCTTCAACATCCACGCTTAAACAACCTTCCACTGCTTCGTATAAATTTTTTATTAATTCTTCAAAAGTATCTCCCTGCGTAGCACACCCAGGAATTGCAGGCACTTCGGCCCAATATCCTCCTTCATCTGCTTTATGTATAATTACTTTTAACTTCATATTTGTATTTTACTCCTTTATATAACTTTTGTATATAACTTTTGTGATAAATATAATAAAATATTTTTCATTTTTCAATATTTTTTCAAGCCGGTCAGGAATTTTTCATATCCTCTTATTTGTTTGAGAAAATAGAGGGACGGTGCACAACTTTATTAACTTTATAATTTCGCTATAAAATCAAATCCTCCAAAAATAAAGTTTATCCTATCTTTACGAGCTTTTATAAACAAAAACGAAAAAAACGCGCCCAAAGTTTTCCCCTGTCCCAATTTTCCTTTTTCTTTACTACACCTTGCCCCTTTCATTAGCGCTTAGCACTGAAAACTGCGCACAAAGTTAATAAAGTTGTGCACCGTCCCCAGTTAACAGTCCCCAGTTAACACAGTTAACAGTTAAAAAAAATTTGAAAAAAATTTTGAAAAAAACTTGACATTTGAAAAGAAATGTGGTATATTATATAATAGATGCAAACGATTGTAGAAACAGGGAGGGGGTGATAAGCTTTTAATTTTTAATCAAAAAAATTTAAAAAAAGGAGGTGTTTAAATGGAGAAGTATTTTAAACTTTTAATCCTATGTATTTCCTTACTGTTTTTTGCTACACTTTCAGTTCACGCAGATATACGACATGACGTAAGTATTTGTACTGCTGAAGTTAAAGTAGGTGGAACAGCTGCTACTGAGATGAACATAATAATTAGGAACAGATTTGATCATAGTGTAACTAATAGAATTGAGTGGACGAATATTGAGTGGCAAAAGTCTGGCTGGGAAATTGCAAATGAGTATGTTGTTCTTCATTTCGAATGTTCCCTTCCTAAATGGTATATTGTATTAGCAACAGAGAACACAAATTCTACCCTTGCGAATCCTAAGTTTACTGGGGATCCAAATAAGGCAGCAGGACTTGTTAATACAGCGACTTCAAATGAAACATTGTCGTTAGTATGGCAGATACAGACAAGCTCAAATGTAACGCCTGTAATTAGTCCTCCAGTGGATATGGGAGGTGGACAGTATGCATTTACAAATACAGGTTGGATGTGGAAATATATACTTGATAAAGCACAGAGAAGCTTTACCAATACGAGTGGTAATACTACCCCTATAGACCCAATTAATGGTACATGGGGACCAACAAACTCAGACTTGCCAATTAATTATTATGCTGTCCCACTATGTAAAGGCGTAAATCAAGGAGCTCAAGACCCACCAGGAACACCCTATGGTGCTGATGACGGAAGGCTTTGGGGCTCTGGACCCTGGGAAAGAGGTGATCCTTGGACTTGGGGAAATATGTATATATTCTGGGCAGCAGACTTTAAAACTGCAAGTATGACCACATACAAAACAACAGCTATAAAATTTGAGCTTTATCTTCAGTAAAAAAAATGAAAAATTAGATTTTTGGGGAACAATATATTAATATATTGTTCCCCAGCCTTTTTTTCTTTAAGAGTATATGAATTGAATGTAAAGGTGGATTTATCTGTATAGCAAAAGGGGAATTAATAATTAAAATTGTTGGGTAAATAAAATATAGTTTAAAAATTGGTTATAATTTTATTTTTTTAAAATTTTATAGAGTGCAAATTTAGATTAGAAGTGGGGATTGGGATAAGAAATTTTTTAGGGAGAAAGAACAAATGATAAAGATGAGAGGCATAAAGATATTTTTTATTAGTTTTTATCTTGTAGTAGCTTTCTTACGCATATTAGTAGCAGGAGGAGATGTATTTGATATAATTGAGATAAGGAATCGTTCTAATAATAAACCGACAAATATAATCACTTGGGATACAAATATTAGTGTGCCGACTAATGGATGGATAGTAGCAAATCAATATATATATATTCATTATAATAAAAATCACACAACTCGCACAGGGTGGGGATTACAGATTTATACAGACAACACAACAAACACAGCTAATCCGATATATGTGGGCATAGGTGACCCTTGTGGGATTGTAGAGACAAATATGAAGAGAATTGCTTTGCCATTAGCTTGGCGTATTTGTGATGCACTAATTCCTAATATTTCTAATCCTACTGAACGAGCTGACCACAAAGGGTTTACAGATTATAAGTGGCATTTTATGCTTGACAAGGGGTCATCTGCATTTACAAATGAGAAAGAATATATAGTAGCATATAATCAAGGTGGGATAGCTTGGCATGAAGGGGTAAGGCAACACAAGCCAACAAATGCTTATATTTATATTGCTGCAAAATTTGATAAAGCAATAGGACCCACTATATATAAAACTTCAATGTTAAAAATAGAAGAGTTTTATAACCCAACTGAGCCAAAATTTTTAGATTATTTCTGGATTTATGAAGATGGATGGTATAATTCAAATCCTAATAATAATCATTATGAGCCTGCATATATGGGGACTGTTAGCATATATATGGATCATTGGCAGATAAATCCTCATTCGGGAGTAGAGTGTATCCAATTTAAAAATGGAGGAACTTGGGGAGGAGTATATTATTTAGAACCGGCGAATGTTTGGGCTACCGGCCCCCCTGATCCTGGACCGGGAGTAGGATATGATTTAACAGGTGCTACTAAACTTACTTTTTGGATAAGAGCAGATCAACCCACTACATTAAAGGAGTATGGATATGGACTTCCTGGTGATTCGTGTGGGAAGAATCAATATTTTAATTTATCTGTTACTACTAATTGGCAGGAAGTTACTATTAATTTAAGTGGTAAAGACTTATCACATGTTTCTGGTGGATTTTATTTTGTTGCAAACAACGGAGTAACTTTCTATCTTGACGATATACGGTATGAAAAGGGTGAATAAAATGATTAAGCGGGTTATTAAAAAAGAACAGACAAATTAAAAAAAGGAGAAAAAAATGGTAAGAAGATGGTATTTAATAATATTGTGGATTTTAGTTATTAGTACTTATTTAAATGCTTATTTAAATGCAAAAGTTTTTGTATCTCCTTCATATAGTGAACTTTTAATAAATAAGGACAGAACAAAAAAATATGTTACATATTATACAATTGGAAATACAGGAGATAAAGAAGTTAAAATATATATAACATTGAATAATGGTCCATATAATTTCAAAATCAGCTCATCTAAAACTCAGTCAAATGAATTTGCCAAAAAGTTATCTGATAAGCTTTCTATATCAGAATGGCTTAAATTGGAAGGGACGAACAAGTTTGCGCTTGCGCCAAAAGAGAAAAAAAGACTTACTTTTTATATTACTCCACCTGAGGAAGATTATAGTGAGATAAGTGCGTATCTCTCTTTTACAGTTGATAAAGGAAGTATGATTAAATCAGGTATTACTGTGCCACTTTATGTGATTATTAACGAAAATGCAGAACCTTATATGGAAATAAAAAATTTTGAATTAATAACTAATCGTAGTGGAGATTCTTATTCAATTAATAAGATTAAAATTAAATTAAAGAACGATTCAAATGTTCATTTAAGACCCAAAGCCAAGCTTATTATAAAAGAGAGAACAGATAATAAAATAATAAAAGAAATAGATTTAGGAGTGCTTGCACCTACATTTGAAAGAGGAGATATTTTTTATTTAGAAAATGTAGATATTAAGTTGGATAAAGGTAAATATATAGCAAAGCTTGAAATGAAATATTTCTTTTACAGAAAAGAAACAGAAAAGGCAATTAAATTTGAAATTGATAGAAAAGGGAGGTATATTTTTAATAGGGAGTGAATTGGTATGAGGATGAAATGGTATTTAATATTAATTTTAATATTTTTTCTACCGCTACATATATATTCTGGTCCTGTGCGTAGTGCTACAATTGCAGCAGCGGCAATAGTTATTAGGACACCAGAGGTTACATATGATGAATCACAAAACATTGTGCAAATTTTAGGGAATAAAATTGTTCTACAAATAAGTATTGACGGTTGTGATAATACTACAAATGTGATTTTAAATTATAAGTCTCCTATAATGAAGAATTATGAACAGATACCATTTTTACCAAAACCAAGCGGCAAGAGTTATTATACAGGCTCTGCTACTATTCAACCAAATAAAATTTCACTGGGAAAGATAAATTTTTATATTGTGGCTTATGATGGGGGGTGTGGAGAGGTAGATTTGTATGGCTCTTTGGAATCACCAAAAATAATAAATGTTTCTCAATATAATAGCAAAAATATTGGAAAATCTGGTGGTAACATTTCACTTCGTGATGGTAACCCAGATGATGGTGAAAATAATTTAAAATTTCCAGATGGCGCAATAAATAACAATATTTTGATTACATTTAAACAGATTTATCCTATCCCTGACGAGAATATTTATAAAGATTGTGTAGCAGTGTATATGATTGAACCAGCAAATATAATTTTTAAAAAATTTTGTAGTTTAACATTGTTATATTTTGACTTAAATAATGATGGAGAAGTAGATGGAGCTGATATAAATGAAGCTGAGCTTAAATTATGTTGGTATGATGGCTATGAATGGCGAAATTTAGGTGGAAATGTTAATGCAACAAAAAATTTGGTAAAGGGCAATATATTTAGGTCTGGTATTTATGGGTTGATTCCTGCTGATAAGATTAAAGCTGCTCAAATTAAGCCTGAAGAAAGGATTGTAACACCTAATGGAGATGGTGTTAATGATTATCTGTTTTTCACTGGACTTGTGAATGTGAGTGATTTTAAAATAACAATCTTTAATATAAATGGTAGTATTATAAGAATTATTACAGATATGCCCTATTGGGATGGAAAGGATTCTCACAATAGGTATGTGCCATCAGGTGTTTATTTATATGAAGTAGAAGCTAATGGAAAGATAGTTAAAGGTGTATGTGCAATAGCAAAGTAAAAAATATTTTTTGGGAAGGTGATAGCTTATGAAGAGATATTTTATATTTATATTAATTTTGTGGTTTTTTGTAGATATTTCCTATTCAGCATTTGAAAATGAGTATTGGGGTGGCAGAGCAAAAGGAATGGCTGGCGCATTTTCTGCAATATCTGATGATTATTCTGCTCCAATGTGGAACCCAGCTGGACTTGATAATTTAGGATATTGTGGAATCTTATTTATGTATTCTAAACCTTTTTGGGGATTTGATGATGAAATAGGATTTAATAATTATTTCTTTTCTATATTTTATCCTAATTACAAATATGGTGGTTTCGCTTTTACTTTTACAAGATTTTCTGCAACTGATTTGTATAGAGAAAATAGCTATATATTGAGCTATGGTGTAAACATAAATAAGTTTTGGGATAGCCTATTTTTTTATTGGCAGGTAGGTGTAAATTTTAAAATATATAATAGAGGATTTGTGCTTGATGAGCGTTCTAAAAATGATGTGGTATTTAGTAAAGGCACATCATCAACAGTATGCGCTTTTGATTTTGGAACACTTATTTCTCCACTTGTAGAAGAGAATCAGAATTATTGGGTAATAGGTATATCTTTATTTAATCTAAATCAACCTGATATTGGATTAAGGTCTCAAGATGAAATAGAAAGAAGATATAATATTGGTTTTGCATATAATTTTTATTTTGCAAAATTATTTAAAAATACTGTAGTTACACCATCTGTGCAATATGCTTTAAATGGGAATTATATGGAAAGGATATCAGCTGGAATAGAAATATGGATTTATAATAATTTAATAGGAATAAGAGGAGGATGGAATACAGATGAGATAACAGCAGGGTTAAGTGCAAATTATAGGATAAATAAAGATGTAATTATTCTCTTTGATTATACTTTTCTTTTACCTGCGCATATTAAATATAATACTACATCTCATATGTTTTCTTTAAGTTTCAAATTTCCGGGCATAACATTAAAGATTAGTAATGTAGATTCAGGTGAGATAGGGAATCCAGTAATTGGTTCATCATCAGAATCAGAAGAAGAGATAGATAGCACCCAAGCAGCTGATGATGAGGAAGAATATGAATATGAAGAAGAGGGTGCTGATGAAGAAATAATAGAGGATGATGAAGGTTCTGAAGAATATGAATACACAACAGAAGATGAGGAGACATCAGATGAATATTATGAAGAAGATGAAGAATATCAAGATGAAGAAGAATATGAATATGAAGATGAAGAAGAATATGAGAGCGAATAGAATCACTTAAAGATAAGAGTAGAGCCAGGGTGAAAGCAATATGTTGAAATCCAGCAAATTTTTATTATTAATTGTTATTGCAACCATTTTGGTAAAGGTGCCTGTGT
>CAZSCZ010000122.1:0-6903 GCA_964605455.1 uncultured Spirochaetia bacterium | reverse complement strand
TAAAATTATAAATCACACACTTTGAATTTACCTACTTTCAAAAGGCACCCCCCACCAGGATGTGAGTGAGGAGTGTCCCTTTTGCCACCTAAATTACCGAACACTCTCTAATAAAAGATTGTTAAAAAACTATAATCTAATACATATCAACAATTAAAACATTACCATTTCTAAATCTTTTCAGCATAAATTCTCGGAAATTGTTTATCCAAGCTTTTTCCATCCATTTTGTGAAAGAACAATTAATTTTTTATAATTTTTCATACAATTTCAATAACTTACCACTTTTCAACTCTGATGTCAATTTAAAGTAAAAAATTTATTCCGATAAAATATTTTTTATCAAAATAGTATTCTCGTGTATGTTTATCTACTGGAATGGAAACACAACCTAACAATGTAGTAGAGCCAGATAAATAAACTTGAAGACCGGGTGTGAGTAAAAGTTCTGTCTGTCTCAAGCATATTCTGTGAAAACTTTGGATCCAATTTAATTCAATAAATATTCCATAGTTAAAGATAGTAAAAGATGGATAGAAATCATAATTTACAGCAGCATTAAATATAAAATAATCATCAGAATGGGGATATTTTTCATGGAGAGGAGCTTCTTTGCGTGCCCAAGGATAGCGCCCTGGCCAAAGGAATTTTACTATAACTTTATGAATATCAAAAAAATAGCTATTCTTACTCGTGCTAAAAATTTCGCCACTAAACGGGAGATATTCTTCACCCTGTGCAGATGCAAATACATAAATAAAGTTCAAATCTATTGAAAAATCACTTACCTGCTGACCATAAAAAAAACCTACTCGCCAGTCAGGTAATCCTATACTATAATTAGCAAATCTATTATCTTCTTCCCGTGAAGGTCCTGTAGCTATATTAAATCCTGTAACAAAATCTATATAATTCCTTACATTTCCTTCATATATAAATGAAGGATATCTAAATCTAAATTTCCCAATATCAAATTTTAAATATAAAATTATGTCACCGAATGTTTCCCCTTCAGAAGGATATTTCTGTCTGTATTGGAGATAAGGGAAAATCCCTTTAAATTCAACTCTCTTTGCTAAACCAAGATGTAAAATAAACGGCAAAACAAAAACATCACCTTCTTCTCTTTTAAAATATTCTATAATTCCTACATCAAGTTCAAATTTATCCACTTTTATAAGTTGTGCTGGTGTTGTATATACATGTGAATACAAATCTCTACAGATTAGCAAAATTATAATAAATGATAATAATTTTGTTCTCCTAAACTTCATAATACCATAATTTACTAACATTCTGTTAGGTAGGTTTCAACAAAATTTTATTAACAAATAATAACTTTGCAATTCCAGTTCCAGCTAAGCACTTTTTTGTAATTTTGTAATAGATTGTTTATCACCAATTACAATGAGTATATCCTTTTTTAAAATTTTCGTATTTGCAGGTGGTGCAATTATTACCTCTTCAAGTTCTTTCATTTCTCCTTTTTCATCAATATGAGGAAATCTTCTTTTAATGCCAACAATTGAAACATTATATTTATTTCTTATATCAGCCTGTTTTATTGTTTTACTAATCCACCGCGATAAAGGTTTTATTTCTGCAAGGCTATATTTATCAGACATTTCAATATGGTCAAAAATACCGGGCGATATTAGAGCACGAGCAAGATTTTCACCAACTTCTTTTTCTGGTAATATTATTTTTGTTGCACCTATTTTCTCAAGAACCTTCTTATGTTGTTCACTTACAGCTTTTGCAATTATAGTTTTAACACCCATTTCTTTAAGCAATAATGTAATAAGAATACTCTCTTCAATATCACCAACAGCAACAATTGCAACATCCACTCCCTGCACCTCAATACTTCTTAAAGCTTTTTCATCTGTAGCATCAAGCACTACTGCTTCAGTAACAATATCACTTATTTCATTTACATTTCTTTCATCTTTATCAATAGCAATAACTTCTCTCTTTTTAACTGCTAAAGACTTTGCTACAGAAGAGCCAAATTTGCCTAAACCAATAACTGCAAAACTTTTTGCCATATTATTACCCCACAGAAATATTTTCCTCAGGATATTTTACCAGTTGTCTATCTTTTTCTGTAATAGATACAGCAATTGTGAGTGGTCCTATTCTTCCTGTAAACATAAGTAAAACCAATATAATCTTACTTAAAGGTGAAAGTGCTGATGTAATTCCAGTAGTTAAGCCTACTGTTCCAAATGCTGATACAACTTCAAACAAAATTGACATAGATGAAAATTTACTTTTTTCAACTGCAAGGATAATTGCAAAAGAGAATAAAATAAGTAACAGAGCAAGAGTAAAAATAACAATTGCCCTCATTATTATTATTTGAGGAATTGTTCTGGAATATACCTCCACACCCTGTCTACCTTTTAGTAACGACCTTAATGTGAGAAACAAGGTAGCAGCAGTTGTAGTTTTTATACCACCAGCTGTTGAACCTGGCGAACCACCAATAAACATTAACATTATAAGTATAATTAAACTACTGGATGATAAGCTTCCTATATTCACCGTATTGAACCCTGCTGTCCTTGCTGTTATTGATTGAAAATAAGCAATTATAATTCTATTTTCAATATTTTTCTCTTTCAAAACTCCTGAAAATTCAAAAATATTAATTAAAAAAATTCCTATCAATATTAAAATAATTGTCGTAATTATTACTATTTTTGTATGTAAACTTGTATGTAAATAAAAAGACTTTAATTTGAAAACCTTTTTTAAAAAAGGCAACTTATTTACAATAAAATTTTTTATTTCATAATTAGCAAAAAATCCTATTCCACCTATTATAATCAAAAGTGTAATAGTTAAAACAGTCACATAATCATTCCAAAATCTGACAAGACTATCAGAGAACAGAGAAAATCCAGCGTTACAAAACGCAGAAATAGAATGAAACAGAGCAAAATAAAATCTTTTTTTAGACGAAGGAATTATACTGTGCCATCTGTGAAAAAGTATAATTGCACCTATTATTTCTATTACGAAAGTAAAAACTATTATATATCTTATCACTTTATGTGTTTCACTTATACCATATTTATTTAATCCTTCACGAATAATAAGCTTTTCTTTTACAGAAATTTTTCGGCGTATAAGAAGAGTAAAGATAGTTGAAAATGTCATTAAACCAAGTCCCCCGAGTTGAATTAAAACTAAAATAACAATCTGTCCAAAATATGTAAATTTAGTGCCTGTATCTGCCACAACAAGTCCAGTAACGCAAAGTGCAGATGTTGCAGTAAAAAGTCTGTCTATAAAAGATAGACTTTCTCCTCTATAGGATATTGGCAGGGACAAAAGTATTGTGCCAGCTGTAATCCCGGCAATAAAGCTGTAAATTAATATTATACCAGGACTATATCCTTTTTTAATTTTATTATACTCCTGCTGTTTTTTTGGCAGTTTCAACAATCTTATCAAATGCTTCACTATCGTTTACTGCCAGATATGCAAGTATCTTCCTATTAAGTAAAATATTTGATTTTTTCAATCCCTGTATAAATCTACTATAAGAAATATTTCTCTGCTTACAAGCTGCTGAAATTCGGGCAATCCATAAATTCCTAAACTCACGCTTCTTTACTTTTCTATCTCTGTAGGCATATTGTAATGCCTTCAACAAAGTTGTTTTTGCAACTCTGTATAATTTGCTTTTTCTACCCCAAAAACCTTTCGCTAATTTAAGAACTTTTTTCCTTCTTTTTTTACTTGGCACTGAATACTTTGCTCGTGGCATCTTTTATTTCCTCCTCATCACCAATTTGTAGTATTCAATAACTATAAAATATAAGAATAAAAATCTCTACAAACCTAAAAATTTTATACACACTGATATTATTTTATAATGGCAAAATCTTAAGAATACACTTTCTTTCACCACCAGTTATTAATGCTGCTTTTCTTAATCTTCTTTTTCTTTTTGAAGTTTTCTTTGATAACAAATGACTTGCACAGGCATGTCTTCGCTTAACTTTTCCTGTTCCTGTAATTTTAAACCTTTTTGCAGCTGATTTCTTTGTTTTCAACTTAACTTTAGCCATTTTTAACAGCTCCTTTCATACATAACAAAAATTAGGCTCGCTTCTTGGATAAAGGTGAAAAAACAAGAGTTATCATTTTTCCTTCTAACTTGGGTTGATTCTCTACTGTAGCCATATCTTTAAGGTCTTCTTTTAATCGTTCCGCCACTTGCATACCTAATTCAGAATGTGTAATTTCACGACCTCTAAAAAAGATTGTTACTTTTACTTTATTATGAGCTTGTAAGAACTCTTTAATATGATTCAATTTTATCAGATAATCATGTTCTCCTATATGAGGTCTTAATCTAACTTCCTTCACCACTATAGTTTTTTGATGCTTTTTAGCCTCTTTCATTTTCTTTTCAAGTTCGTATTTAAACTTTCCGTGGTCTATTATTTTACACACCGGTGGCTTTGCTTGTGGTGCTACTTCCACGAGGTCCAGTCCATACTCATTAGCTTTCCGCAATGCCTCATCCCTTCCCATTATCTGAGAGCCCCCGTCAGGGAATACAACCCTTACCTGAGGAACTCTTATCATTTCATTTACCCTATAAAAAGGGATTTGAATCTTCTTATTATGAGATTTTTTCCTCTTTATAATTTCACCTCACCTTCTTTATTAAATTTTTTTTTCTACTTTTTCTCTCAACATTTTTATTGCATCCTCAACTGAAAAAGTGCCCATCTCTCCTTCTTTATATCCACGAATTGAAACAGAACCGTTCTTTTCTTCTTTTTTACCTAAAATAAAAAGATAAGGGATTTTTCTTATAATTGCTTCCCTTACTTTATTACCAAACTTCTCACTTTTAAAATTTGTTTCAACCCGGAAAAATGCTTCTTTTAGCTGCTTTTCAATTTTTTTTCCGTAGCTTATTTGATTATCTGTAATTGTAATAATCATCACTTGAATTGGAGCAAGCCATAATGGAAACGCACCTTTATAATGTTCAATAAGTGTCCCAACAAATCGTTCAAATGAGCCCAAAACAGCTCGATGAATCATAACTACTCTATGCTCTTGCCCGTCTTCTCCGATATAATTAACATTAAATCTTTCAGGTAAGACAAAGTCAACCTGAATTGTAGGACCCTGCCATCCACGCTTAAGAGCATCTATTAATTCTATATCAATCTTCGGTCCATAAAAGACCCCTGCACCAGGATCTATCTCATATTCAATATTCTTATTATTCATTGCATTTTTTAAAGCCTGGGTTGCTTTTTCCCAAATTTCAGCTGTGCCAGCGGACTTTTCAGGTCGGGTACTCAACATAACTTTATATTCCTTAAATCCAAATGAATTAAGCATATAGAAAGCTAAATCAAGAACCCCTTCTATCTCAGATTGTAATTGCTCTTCTGTACAAAATATGTGCGCATCATCTTGCGTAAACCCACGAACTCTTAGCATTCCATGTAAAACGCCAGAACGTTCATATCTATATACTGTCCCCATTTCAGCCCATCTTAATGGTAACTCCCTATAACTTCTTATCCTACTTTTAAAAATTAGTATATGACCCGGACAGTTCATAGGTTTTATAATATATTTCTGGTTATCAATTTCTATTGGTGAATACATATTTTCTTTATAATTTTCTAAATGACCGGAAATTTTCCATAAATCAATTTTAGCTATATGGGGAGTATAAATAAATTGGTATCCTCTTTTAAAATGTTCATTACGCCAGAAATCTTCAATTGCCATTCTTATAAATGCTCCGTTAGGATGCCAAAAGATAAGACCTGGACCAACTGTCTCTTGAATACTATAAAGCTCTAATTGCTTACCAACTCTTCTATGATCGCGCTCTTCTGTCTCCTTTAAATACTCAAGATATTCCTTAAGATGTTCTTCAGTATCCCAAGATGTTCCATATATCCTTTGAAGCATTTTATTTCGTTCATCACCACGCCAGTATGCCCCAGCAACACTTAAAAGTTTAAATGCTTTTACTTTCCCTGTGTGCTGAAGATGCGGACCTCTACATAAATCAACAAACTCAGCCTGTTTGTATATGCTTACATCTTCATCTTCTATCTCCTCTAATAATTCAACCTTGTAATCTTCTTTTAACTCTTTAAATAATTTTATTGCATCCTGTCTTGATAATTTTTCTTTAACTATTGGTATCTTTTCATCAATAATTTTTTTCATCTCTTTTTCTATATTCTCTATATCTTTCTCTGTGAAAGGTGTTGGAACATCAAAATCATAATAAAATCCATCTTCTATAGCTGGACCAATTGCCACTTTTGCTTCAGGAAAAATTCTTTTTACAGCTTGTGCCATAATATGTGATGTGGTATGTCTATAAACTTCACGTGCCTCATCAGACGCAAAATCAAGAAATTCTATAGAAAATGATGCAGATGAGCTTGACCCAATTTGATAGTTCCAATCAAGTAATGAATTTTCACTTTTTGCAACTAATATCTTTTCTTTATCATTTATATCAAGTTTCTCAAGAAGTTTAGCCACAGTAATATTATTAATTTCAATAGATTTATTAAGATTTTTAATAAATACTTTCATTATCTATAATAAAAAATGTGGGCGGTACTGGAGTTGAACCAGTGACCTCTTGCGTGTCGAGCAAGCGCTCTAACCAAACTGAGCTAACCGCCCTTTATTAGCCTATAATTATTTAAATAAATACTTATGATTCAAAATTTATAACTTTGCTTTAATTTTACAAAATTTATTTTTATTAGTCAAGTATTTTGTAATATTTATAATGATTTCTTCTCTTTTCCATAATTAAAGATTAATATAACATAAATAAAAATAAGAAGACAGATTTTGCCTGTCAAAATTTTAAAATTTTAATTG
>CAZSCZ010000121.1:0-6911 GCA_964605455.1 uncultured Spirochaetia bacterium | reverse complement strand
AGAGGGGATTAAAGAAAAATAAGAGGATTTTTATTTTGACTTACCATTTTTATAGTAAAACTCAATTTCCTTTACAATAATTTGTGTTAATAAAGTATAGTTTTTATTGAAAAATTATTAATAAAGTTAATAAAGTTGTGCACCGTCCCTTTTGGATGTCCTTTTGGATGGATAGTGGATGGATAGTGGATGGATAGTGGATAGAGCTTGACAAATATTATATAATTATATATATTATTTCACAAATGCAAATGGGGCCGCTAGCTCAACTGGTAGAGCAACGGACTCTTAATCCGTAGGTTGCAGGTTCAAGTCCTGCGCGGCTCAAATATAATTATTTTTTATTGTTATTTTCCTTGAACATCTGCGTCCTCATTAAAACTATAATAGGAAAAATCTGTTATGCAAAGTATAAAAAAACAAATAAAAAAAAGCATTAAATCTATAAGAAAAAAGTCAACTCTTGTTCCGCAACTTGGGCTTATATTGGGCTCAGGATTGGGAATAATTGCTGATTCTTTTGAGAACAAAACTATAATACCTTATGAAAAAATTCCTTATTTCCCTATTTCAACTGTAAAGGGAAATTCAAATACTTTAATACTTGGAGAATATTTTAATATTCCAGTTGTAATAATGAATGGAAGAACTCATTATTATGAAGGATTTTCAGTAGAGGAGATAACTTATCCTGTGAGGGTTTTTAAAGAATTAGGAATTGATAAACTTATTGTAACAAATACTGCTGGTGGTATAAATAGTAAATTTAAAATAGGTGATTTAATGATAATTACAGATCACATAAATTTTATGGCAGCTAATCCACTTAGAGGCTGGCGCAATGAAGAGGTCGCATCACGTTTTATTGATATGAATTTTGCATATAACCCCAAACTACAACAAATTGCTATAAAAGCTGCGAAAAGTGCAAAAATAAAAATACAAAAAGGGATATATGCTGCAATGATAGGACCATCTTATGAGACGCCTGCAGAAATAAAAATGCTTAAAAAAATTGGAGCTGATGCAGTGGGTATGAGTACTGTTCCAGAAGTTATTGTGGCAAATCAACTTGGTATAAAAGTTCTTGGTATATCTCTTATTACAAATCTTGCAGCTGGTATTTTAAAAAAGAAGATTGACCATAAAGAAGTTATTAAGGTTTCAGAAAAAACAAAAGATAAATTTATAAAACTTATACATAATATTATAAGGCAAATAGCAAATGCTTCTATATAATCCAAAATGGGAATTTGTTCACTACGACGAAGAAAAAGTCAATAATTTAATAGAAGAACTAAACATTAATAAAACACTTGCTACCCTATTATATGCGCGGGGATATGATACTCCTCAAAAGGCGAAAAAATTTATTTTTCCAGATATAATATCTGACTTAAAAAATCCTTTTACATTTAATGATATGGAAAAAGCCATCAGTAGAATAAGAGATGCTATATCAAAAAATGAAAAAATTATAATTTATGGTGATAGAGATGTAGATGGTGTTACAAGCACGGCAATACTTTATAAAGCTTTAAAGCATTTAAATGCAAATGTAGAATATTTGCTCCCTAATAAAAAGACAGGATATGGACTTTCAGAAAAAATAATAAAAAAACTTTCAAAAGAAGGATTTAAACTTCTTATTACAGTTGATAATGGAATTACAGCTTTTAAAGAAGTGAAATTAGCAAATAGTTTAGGCATAGATGTAATTATTACAGATCATCATAATCCAGCAGAATCTTTGCCAGAAGCTTTTGCGATTATAAATCCAAAAATTCCAAATGAAAAATATGAATTTAAAAGTCTTGCAGGCGTTGGTATTGTTTATAAACTTATTTCTGCGTTATTTCTTTCTTACCATAAATATTATATGAAAGAGATTGTTGTATTTGATATTGAAACAACAGGGCTTACAGATAATGACGAAATAATTGAAATTTATGCTATTAAGCTCAGAAATAATGTAGAAATAGGAAAATTTCATAAATATATAAAGCCACACATCCCTATTCCATTATTTGTCCAGAAGCTGACAGGTATAGATGAAAAAAAAATAACAGATGCAGAACCAGCATCAAAAGTTATTCCTGAATTTTATCATTTTATTGATAATGCAATTCTTGTGGGACACAATTTGAAAGAGTTTGATTTTAAATTTATTAAAAAGGAAATAAAAAAATATTGCAATGTAGAGTTAAAAAATCATCTTATAGATACGCTTGAAATTTCGCGACAGAGATACCCTGATAAAAGGCATAAACTGAAAGATTTAGTTACATATATGCAAATTCAAGTTCCAGAAGAAAATAAATTTCATACAGCTGAATATGATGCAAAAATTACAAGAAAAATTTTTGAAAAGTTTCTCACATTAGGATTTAAAAAAATGAGAAAAGTTCTTGAAACTTATAGCGAGCTAGCAGCACTTGGAACTCTTGCAGATGTTGTGCCTTTAATAGAAGAAAATAGAATAATTGTAAAAAAAGGAATTGAAAAATTAAAAAATACTAAGATTCTTGGACTGGAAGTTTTATTTAACTTTCTTAATATTGAAAAATCCAAGATAAATTCAAAAATTTTAAGCTGGAATATAATTCCTATATTAAATGCAGCAGGAAGAATGGGAATAGCTGAATACGCAATTAGATTGCTACTTACAGAAAACAAACAGGAAGCAGAAGAGATTGTATCAAAATTAGTTCAATTAAATATTAAGCGAAAGAATAGACTACAGGAAAATTTTGAGAAAGTAATTCAAATTCTTCCTGAGAAGGTTGATATTCAAAATGATAAAGTTTTTATAATTGATATAGAAGATATAGAACATGGTGTTACTGGTATTGTTGCAAATAGATTAAAAGATATCTACTATCGTCCAATAGTAATTTTGATTGTAAAAGATGGGACAGCTATGGGAAGTGCAAGAAGTATTAAAGGATTTGTAATAAAAAAAGCATTTGATAAATGCAGAGAATATATTGAAGAAATGGGGGGCCATCCATATGCTGTTGGTTTTTCATTAAAACAGGAAAATATTCCTTTGTTAAAAAACAAATTAAAGGAAATAGCTGAAAAAGAGATTAAACCTGAAGATTTAATTCCTGTAATTTCAATTGATACAGAATTAACGCCTGAAAATTTAAAGGTAGAATTTATAGAAGATATTATAAATATTTTTGAGCCATATGGCGAAGAAAATGAAGAACCTGTATTTCTATTGAGAAATTTCCAAATAAAGGAGATAAAGGAAGTTGGAAATACAAACAAACATATTTTTATGAAAGTAGCAAAAGACGAAAGATATTTTTTTAATGCAATATGGTGGAGCAAAGCTGAAGAAAAACGAGATATTCTCAAACTAAATGATATTATTGATATTGTATGTAAATTAGAACTTGACGAATGGCAAGAAAAGAAGTATATAAAATTACTTATAGAGGACATTAAGCCAGTAGAGAGACAAGGATAAAAAATAATCATAATATTATCTTGTTGTTAAATGTTCTTTGAAAAATATCAATATCAGATTGGGACAGATGTTAAACTATGTTAAAAATATTTACTGATCTTGTTGGTTGTAGAAGTGAATATGGATTAAGTTTACGATAATAACATTAAAGATAATATAAAAATATACGATTTTATTTTATAGAATAGATTTTGAATTAAGGCAAACTTTATCATTAAGCCAAAACATAAGGGGGCAAAAAATGGACGAAAAGATTATAATTAAAAAGACATTTGACCTTAAATCTGGGGATGTACTTGCAGAAGATATTCCTGAATATCCAAATTTTAAGGCAGGTATGGTGCTTGACAAAGAAAAAATTGAGAAACTTATAAAATTGAGAGTTAAAAATGTGAAAATTAAAATTTCTAAAATTCTTTTAAAGAATAATAACGAATCGACGAAAGAAAAAAAGGAGAAGTTTATGCAACAGATAAAAGAGAATATTGAACTTGCCTACTTAAAACATATGTTTACTGAGGATTATAAGGTCCAATTAAAAGAGGAAGATTATTCACCTGAGATAAGGAAGAAGGCAAAAGCGATTATATCACATATACAGCAATCTCAAGATGATATATATAAAATAGAGAGTTTACGAAAAAAATCACTTTCAAAGATAAATCAAAGAATAAATAATAGACTTGAGGATGTCTCTAATATTTTAATGTCCTTAATAAGAGATAAAACATTCAAGCTTGACCAAATGCGTGAAATAGTTGAAGGCTTAATTGAAGACACAGGACCCAAAAGGGATTCAACTTTTCTTTTATTACATCTTAAAAGAAAAGCCCCCCATTTTATTGTAAAACATTCTATAAATGTTGCTTTACTTAGTCTTGCTATTGCAATTGAACTTTCAAAAATAATGAAACACAAACTTGAAAATCCTGAAATCAAAGGAGATTTTAAAAGACTTGAAATCTGTAATAGAAAAATATTTGATAAAGAAGAACTTATAAAGCTGGGCATTGCAGCGCTTTTACATGATTTAGGACTTGTAGAAAGTTTTCCTAAATTATCAGAGGATACCAAATTTAGTTTAAAAGATCAATCTAAAATAGAGTTACATCCAAATCAAGCTTATCATCTTCTTACAAAGTTAAGAGTTGATTATGAAATAAGGAAATCCATTCTTCAACATCATGAACGTGTTGATGGTTCAGGGTATCCAGACGGAATAAAAGATAGGTTCTTTACGAAATATGGGCTTGTTTTATCATTTGCGGACCATTTGGATTTATTGACATCAAAAAATCCTTTTGTAAAAAAAACGCATCCTCATAGAGCTATTATGCACATTTTAACAAAAGAGCGAAGTAAATTTGATGCAGATGTATTATATTCATATTGTCAAGCAGCATCACTTTATCCTGTAGGCTCATGGGTTTTACTTTCAAATTCAAAAATTGGAGTTGTAATGCGGACAAATAAAGATAATCTTAATAGACCTGTTGTAAAATGTGTATTAAGCTCTGATTTGAAAGAATTAATAAAAAAAGAATTTATAGACCTCATATATTCTGACTTAAAAATTATGGAACTTGTTGATATTGAATCACTTGAAATGTTTGATGAATCAATTGATAGATTTATGTTTGATGAAAGAGAATTTGAGCGAGTTGATGTTGATATTGAAGCAGAAGTTAATATTGTTGATACAGATATTTTTCATAAAGGTAGAATCAAAAATATATGTGCAGGTGGAATGAGGTTACATATTTATAAAAAATTTCTACCAGGCGACAAATTACTTATTAATTTTTCATTAAATGGTGATAGATTTGAAAAAGTCAATGGATTAATTATATGGGGTGACCCTAAACCAGATGGTGGATATAGATATGGAATTCGTTTTATTCATTTAGATGAGGAATATAAGCAAAAGATTCTAAAATTTACAGAAAATCGGGAGAAGCATTGAAGGACAGAGACCACCCATATGTATATCCAGAAAGATTTGATGTAATTGTAGTTGGGGCAGGACATGCTGGGTGTGAATCTGCACTTGCAGCTGCAAGAATGGGAATGAAAACTTTGCTTGTAACAATTGGACTTGATAATATTGCTCAAATGTCCTGCAATCCTGCAATAGGGGGAATTGCAAAAAGTCATGTTGTTCGTGAAATAGATGCGTTAGGTGGTGAAATGGCTAAAAATATTGATAAGACAGGTATTCAGTATAGAATGCTTAATACAAAAAAAGGACCAGCTGTTCAAGCTCCACGAGCTCAGGCTGATAAAAAATGGTATCAGTTTGAAATGAAACATACACTTGAAAAAGAAAAAAATCTTTTAATTAAACAGGATTTAGTAGAAGAAATTGTTGTAAATGCACATAATGTTGTGCAAGGCATTGTTACACGAAGGAAAATCAAATATCTCGCAAATGCAGTTATTATTACTACAGGAACTTTTTTGCGCGGATTAATACATATTGGTCTTTTTAAATATAAAGCAGGAAGAGCAGAAGAATTTTCAGCTGAAAGATTATCCATTTCGTTAAAGAGGCTTGGACTTAAGATCGGAAGACTTAAAACTGGCACACCTGCACGTGTAAATAGAAAAAGTATTGATTTTTCAAAAACTATAGAACAAAAGGGTGATAAAATTCCTGTCCCCTTTTCATTTTCAACAGAGAAAATTGACCGCACACAGATTAGCTGTTATATAACTTATACAAATGAAAAAACACATAAAATAATCAAAGCAAATCTTGACCGCTCTCCACTTTATGGCCCTAAACGTATTATCAAAGGAATAGGACCCAGGTATTGTCCATCAATAGAGGATAAAGTTGTAAAATTCCCTGAAAAGCAACATCATCAGGTCTTTCTTGAACCAGAAGGATATAATACAGAAGAAGTTTATGTAAATGGCGTATCCACTTCTTTACCTGAAGATGTTCAATACGAAATGTATAGAACAATCCCTGGGTTGGAGAATGTTGAAATCTTAAGGCCTGCTTATGCAATAGAATATGACTTTGTTTTCCCAACACAAATTAAAGCGACACTTGAAACTAAAAAAATTAAAAATTTATTTCTCGCTGGACAAATAAATGGAACATCAGGTTATGAAGAAGCTGCAGGACAAGGAATTGTTGCAGGAATAAATGCTGCACTTTCAATAAAGAATAAACCACCTTTTATACTTGACCGTTCTGAGGCATATATTGGAGTAATGATTGATGACCTAATTACAAATGGTGTAGATGAGCCTTATCGTCTTTTTACAGCAAGAGCCGAATATAGATTGATGCTAAGATGTGACAATGCTGATTATAGATTGATGAAATATGGCTATGAACTTGGACTTGTTTCAAAAGAGACTTACCAAAAAATGTTAGATAAATACAAAATTATAGAAGATAAAATTAAATTTTATAAAACTA
>CAZSCZ010000120.1:0-6929 GCA_964605455.1 uncultured Spirochaetia bacterium | reverse complement strand
TTTTTCATTTTATGTAAATTTTTTATAAAAATTGCTTTTCATTCGTTACTGCTGTTTTTTATACGGGGAAACTTGACTTTTAAAAAAATTCGTTTTAAATTAAAAATATGATTGGGACACAGGAAATATTGTTAATTATTGGTGTTGCTGTATTAATATTTGGTGCAAAGAAAATTCCAGATATTGCAAGAAGTATTGGTATAGGAATAAGAGAGTTTAAAAAAGCTTTAAATCCTTCTGAAGATGAATCTGAGGAAGTTCAGAAAATAAAAGAGAAGAATATAAAGAAATATAATGCCAGGAAGAAAAGAAAAACAAAAAAGTGATATTCCATTTATAGAACATCTTGAAGAATTAAGACAAAGAGTTTTATTCCTTCTTTTTTTAATATTTATTTTTTCAATAATAATTTTTCTGCTTTTTGAAAGGCTTTCTATTTATAAATTATTTTTAAATCCCATAAATAAGATTAACCAAAGATTATATTTTTATAATCTTGCGGAGCCTTTTCTTGTAAGAGTAAAACTTTCGTTTATTTTATCAATAATCGTAAGTATTCCTTTTATATTATATCATTTTTTTGCATTTATATTACCCGCTTTAAAAGATAAAGAAAAGCCTGTAATTTTTCTTTTTGTTGCATTAATTTTGATTTTGTTTACCACTGGTGTATTTTTTGCTTATAATTTTATTTTGCCACTTTCAATAAATTTTTTAATAAAATTTGCACCTTCAGAAATTAAGCCTGTATTAAGATTAAAAGAATATGTCTCATTATGTATCACAATAATTATTGCTACAGGACTTATCTTCCAATTCCCTTTAGCTGTAATTTTTCTTACAAAAATTAAATTAATAAATTATAAATTTTTATTAAAACATTCAGGTGAAGCAATTATAATTATATTTATTATTTCGGCACTTATTACTCCGCCAGATATTTACAGTCAAATTTTAATTGCTTTGCCACTTATTCTGCTATATTTAATTTCAACAGGTATTTCATTTATCTTGAAATAATAATAATTTCTGCTACAAATAACTTGGTAGATTAATAATTAAAGTTTTTTCGTTCAGACCTTATTGTTGTATTCTCTTCATGCCCTGGATAAACTATAAAATTATCAGGGAACTTTAAAAGTTTATTCTTAATAGAATTTATGAGTTCTTCATAATTTCCACCTGGCAAATCTGTTCTACCAAATGAATTTTTAAAAAGTGTGTCCCCTGTTATTATAAAAGAGTCGCCCTTGATACATATACTTCCAGGTGTATGGCCAGGGGTATGGATTATTTCTAAATATTCGTCACCAATTTTTATTTTAGCATTATCTTGAAGTAATTGTGTGGGAGAAAATCTTTTAAATTTAATTCCAAAAAATAAAGAAAGATTTAACTCATCATTCTCAAGAAAATCTTTTTCATATTCAGATATTGCTACAGGGGAACTAAAATAATCTGAAATCTCTTTCACATCTTTTATATGGTCAATATGACAATGAGTACAGATAATTAAATTTACTTTTAGATTCATTTTTTCAATGTGCTCTTTTATTAAATTCCACTCATCCCCTGGATCAATTATAATTGAATTATTTTTAGACGAAATTATATAGGTGTTTACTGTAATAATTCCAAAATTTTTCCCAACAATAAACTTATGAACATTCATACCGAATAAAAAATTGTTTGATTATCTGTTAGATTTAATATACGAATTTCAGCAATATTCATTTAGCAAGCTTATTTATTCATCTACTCCTGCAAACTTTTTCAACATTTTTAAGGCTGTAGCATCATCAAATTGTTTAACAGGAGATTTAAAAAGATATGCAGATACTTCAACAATTGGACCAGATAATTTCCTATCAAGTGCAACTTTTGCTGCTCTTATTGCATCGGTAATTACTCCTGCGGAATTGGGTGAATCTTCAACTGATAGTTTTACATCAATATACATTGGCACACCACCATAATGTTCCCCTTCTACCCTTATATAACAAACTTTGTTATCTCTTAACCAGGGAACATAATCAGACGGTCCAACATATATATCACCTTCAGATAGGACTCTATCCATTTGACTTGTTACTGCATTAGTTTTGCTTATTTTTTTGCTCTTTAATCTTGTCCTGTCAAGCATATTTAAAAAGTCTGTGTTACCACCAATATTTAATTGATATGTCCTTTTAATCTTTATGCCTCTATCCTCACATAAGCGTGTTATTACACGATGTAATATTGTAGCACCTAACTGCGACTTTATGTCATCACCAAGAATAGGAACACCTGCTTTTTCAAATTTTTCACCCCAATATTGTGAAATAAATACAGGTATAGCATTTATAAATGCTACTTTTGCTTCAAGAGCACATCTTGCATAAAATTTTGTATTCTCTTCGCTCCCAACTGGAAGATAATTAACAAGCACATCAACTTTTTTATCTTTCAATTCCTTTACTATCCTTTCACAAGCAGAATCTTCATTTTTATCAATATTTTCTAATGGAGAGAACCTTTGATTTAATGGAAATCCAAGAATATGAGAAGCAATGCTATCAATAATGTAACCCTGTATGACAGGTGCATTAATATTTTTTATTTTATTAAAAAATACTTTTGTGCAATTAGGCAATTCAAATATTGCCTCATTTAGATTTTTTCCTACTTTTCTTTTATCAATATCAATTCCCAAAACAAATTTAATATCCCAGGGGTAATACCCACCGAAATTAGCTGTAATAAGACCAGAAATTTTTTGGGGCACTTCTTTTTTTCCCTCATACATAGCACGATACATTTCTACCCCTTGGACAAGCGAAGATGCACAGTTACCAATACCAGCAATTGCTACTCTTATCTCTTTCATAAATCTTTTCCTCCTTTCATTGTAATTTAGTTCCTGAAATATAAATTATCTATTACTGCTTTCCTTAATA
Organism: uncultured Spirochaetia bacterium; assembly: GCA_964605455.1. Lineage (GTDB taxonomy): Bacteria > Spirochaetota > JAHITG01 > JAHITG01 > JAFGFC01 > CAZSCZ01. The sequence goes on along the minus strand of CAZSCZ010000120.1, from coordinate 3,990 downwards.
ACAAAATATTATTCAAAAATCAATATTTAATTACATAAATTTTCTACAATACAGAAATGTCTGTGCTATTTTCTCGCTCATAGAGTTAACCGATAACCAGGATTTTCTAACACCGCTATTAATATTTAGCAAAAAGAATAAATAAAAATTTAAGTTAATAAAGTTGTGCACCGTCCCCATACTGAAGGTTGACTTTTTAAATTAAAATATTATGATATATGCAAAATTACAGCGATGGGTAATAATTATAGTAATGCAGATGTTTAACCTTAAATTATATCTGATAGCCGGAGTTTTCTAATTCTCGCGGATATGCGGGGCTGGAATGTCCTGCTTATCGGATTGACAGAATAGCATATAATACTAATACAGGGATTTTTTAATCCCGCTATTAATATTTACCAGGAGGAAAGGCAATGGTTGTAGGAACAGATGATAATTATCAGGTAGAAGTTGTAAACTCAGAAATTCCTGTATTAGTGGATTTCTGGGCTGATTGGTGTATGCCCTGTAAAATGATTGAACCTGTTGTTAAAGAAATTGCTGAGGAATATAATGGTAAATTGAAAGTTGTAAAATTTAATGTTGATGAGAACCCAATAACTCCTCAGTCACTTGGAATTACAGGAATACCTACACTCATATTATATAAAAATGGTGAAATAGTAGAAAGAATTGTTGGTGCATTATCAAAATCTCAACTGGAAAATATTATTAAAAATTATGTAGAATAAAAGAAAGATATGAATTTAAAAGTAAAAATATTTTTGTGTAGTATAATTCTCTTTACATTTATTAATACAGCAAGTGGAATTATAGAGTTAGGAAAGACAAAAGCCCCTGATTTTAGTCTATTTGATTTAGACAAAAAAATTGTAAGGCTCTCTCAAAAGAGGTTTAAAAACAGAATTATAATTCTTAATTTTTTTGTTACCTGGTTGCCACCTTGTAGGCTGGAAATTCCAGGATTTGTCAAATTGTATAAAGCATATAGATCAAAAGGTGTGTTTTTTTTAGGTATTTGCCTTGATATTAATGATATTGATAAAATTAAGGAATTTGTAAAAAAATATAAAATAAATTATCCTGTTCTTATAGGAAGCCGAGAAGTTGTTGTAGATTATGGTGGAATTGAAGTTATACCCACCACTTTTATTATAAATCACAATAAAATAATTACTGACAAAATTGTGGGATATGCAAATGAAGAAGATTTAAAAAAAAGGATTAATAAATTAATAAAAATAAGAAAGAATCAAGAGAAAGAAAAGGAGAAAAAGAAGAAATGAGATACAAAGGTATAATTGAAAGATACAGAGAGTTTTTACCTATAACAGAGAAGACCCCTATTATTTCTTTAAATGAGGGTGATACTCCACTTATAGAATTAAAGCGAATTCCCAAGATTTTAGGAATTGATCTAAAAATATATATAAAACATGAAGGGCTAAATCCAACATCATCATTTAAAGACCGGGGAATGACAGTTGCAATTTCAAAGGCAGTAGAGGAGGGCTCGCAAGCAGTAATGTGTGCTTCAACAGGAAATACATCAGCATCAGCTGCAGCTTATGCTGCTCGTGCTGGTATAAAAGCGATAGTTATTATTCCAAAAGGTGCAATTGCACTTGGAAAACTTGTTCAGGCATTAATTCATAATGCTATGGTTTTTGCACTTGAAGGGAATTTTGATGATGCATTGGAAATTGTGAGAGAAATTACTGCCAACTATCCAGTAACTCTTGTAAATTCAATAAATCCTTACAGGATTGAAGGGCAAAAAACAGCGGCGTTTGAAATATGTGATACATTAGGTTTCGCACCTGATTATCATTGTATCCCAGTGGGGAATGCTGGTAATATTACAGCTTACTGGAAAGGATATTCAGAATATTTTACTATAAAAAAAATTTCCAAAAAGCCACAAATGATGGGGTTTCAGGCAGAAGGTTCTGCACCAATTGTATATAATAAAGTTATAAAAGACCCTAAAACAATTGCAACAGCAATTAAAATTGGTAATCCTGCACGTTGGCAGGATGCTGTTAATGCATTGCAAGAATCAAATGGATATATAAATATTGTTTCGGATGATGAGATCCTTGAAGCATATAAATTACTTGCAAAAGAAGAGGGTATATTCGTAGAACCTGCATCTGCTGCCTCTGTAGCTGGATTGATTAAATATTATCCAACAGGAATTTTTGAAAAAGGGAAAACAGTTGTGTGCACTTGCACAGGACATGGACTTAAAGATCCTGATATCGCAATTAAATCTGTACCTCATCCTATTACAGTCCCAAAGAATATAGATAAAATAATAAAAATAATTGGATTTTAAAAAATCAGCTGTTTTTATTAAAAATATACAAGATTTGCTTTTTTTGCAATTTAGTTAATATGGAGGTATCTTATGAGAGAAAAAATTTCAAAGATTGAAATTGAAAGAGAAAAAAGAATTATAACAATAAAATTTTTTCTGTTATTAGGGTTTATTGTTTTTATAACAATTTTAGGAATAGTTTTATTATTTAGAACCTCAAAAGTTCCAGCATCTGAAAAGGTAAAAGGTGAGCCAAAATTTGATTCCATCTTTCCTGTGATACGAAAAGATGGAATAGCAATTATAAATATACAAGGAGTTATACAGTTTGGTTCTTCTTGCTCTTTATTTGGTATGAAAGAGGATAGGATAAGTGCAATTATTTCAAAAATTAGACGATATTCAAAGATAAATAAAGTAAAAGGAATTATTTTAAGAATAAATAGTCCCGGTGGAACGATTGGAGCAGTGCAGGAAATTTATAAGGCTATACTGGAATTTAGAGCAAAAGGTAAAATTGTTGTGGCGTCAATGGGAGATATTGCTACCTCTGGTGGTTATTATATAGCTGCATCTGCTGATAAAATAGTAGCAAATCCTGGCACAATTACAGGAAGTATTGGTGTAATTATTGCTTCCCCATCATTTGTTTCACTTTTTAATAAAATTGGAATAAGTTATCGTATATTTAAAAGTGGGAAATATAAAGATATTTTATCACCTTATAGAGAAATTTCCCCAGAAGAGAAATCATTAATTCAATCAGTAGTTGATGATGCGTATAAACAATTTTTCAATGCAGTAAAAATAGGCAGAAATTTTTCAGAGCATAAATTAAAAAAATATGCAGATGGTAGAATCTTTACAGGTAGACAAGCCAAAAGACTTGGATTTGTAGATGAACTTGGAGGATTACACGATGCAATAAGACTTGCAGGAGAACTTACTGGACTTGGAAAAGAGCCATATATAATAAAAGAAAAAATTTCTCCTTGGCAACAAATTTTTGGATTTGTACAGCAGAAAAAAACATTTCCCGAAAAATTTCTCACTTCTTTTGATAATAATTATGTTCCAGTATATTATCTTTATCAACCTTAACAGTACAAAATTATGTTGCTATATTTACACTTCTACTTTTTTCCAATGTGTGGTCATCACCTGCAGAAGTTTTATTTGCAACTTGTGCCCATACATCTCTAAGCTCTTCCAGCATTTTTAATACTTCGTCAATTGGTTCTATCTTTTTGGATATATTTGCCTCCATTAATCGTTTGTTCATATATAAATAGAGACTATATAATTTATGGGCAATTTCTCCTGCTTCCATATTTAAAGATAAAAGAAGTTCCATAATAATATCTTGAGCCCGAACAATATTATTATGTGCAGCTTCTATGTCTTTTTCATCTATAGCAGTTTTTGCCAAATTTAAAAATTTTATAGCCCCATCATAGAGCATTACAATTAATTTCCCTTGTGTAGCTGTTCTAATTTGTGTTTCTTTGTAGCAGTCGTAAGGTGTTTTGCTGCTTGGCATTTCCATCTCTTTCCTCTAATATTTAATCGTCGTCTCAAGCTCTAATCTTTAGAATTTTATTTGATTTTTTATACAGCTTTAACGAATGAAAAATTTGTCTCACTATAAAAAGTTATAATTCTAAATA
>CAZSCZ010000119.1:0-6952 GCA_964605455.1 uncultured Spirochaetia bacterium | reverse complement strand
TGCTTCGTTTAATATTTGAAACTCCCCATATCCGATAATACTCCATCCTACCATATTATATTATATTCTTCTTTTAATCACCTCCAATCGAAATTTTAAAAGAGAAAAGAGAGAAAGAAAAGAAAGAGAGAAAAGAGAAAATATAAAATATAAAATAAAATCATAATTTCACCTTTCTCATCTCTTCATCATTATGAAATATATCTAATTTCTTTTGTAATTTCAACTCCTCTTAAATATGAGGCGGAAAAGAGAAGAAATCATTATTAAATGCATAAATTTTCGTACAATATAGATAAGATTGTCACTCCCCCTGCATACGCTGCGGACGCAGGAGTCTATAATTACTTATATTGTTTCAATTATAGATTCCAGCTTTCGCGGGAATGACAAACACGTGTTAAGAATTGTGCAATTATTTATGCATTTAACTATAATTCTGATGGATGACCGTGTTTACTCTACTGATGTAGATTCTTCTTTAAAAAAAGAAAAAACTATTAATATTTTTAAATTTTTATTGACACTGCAAATTTAAATTATTATAATTAATAAAAAGCGGCCGTAGTTTAATGGTAAAACCCCAGCCTTCCAAGCTGGTTATGCCGGTTCGATTCCGGTCGGCCGCTTAATATAATTACAATGAGAAAATATACAACTTTTTTCTTTTTTATTCTTGTTATCTTTATTATATCTTGCACTAAATCAAAAAAAGAGCTTGCACGCGAAAAACAAGAATTTAAAAGCTTAATTGCTAAAGCAGATAAATTATATTACAATTGTGATTATGTATCTGCCTTAAAATATTATTTAAAGGCACATAAGCTATTCTCTAAAAATGGTGTCCTGTTATATAAAATAGGTTTCTGTTATGATAAAGGTGAAAATAATTTAAAAAAAGCAAAAAAATATTATTTAAAATCATTAAAATATCTTGATACAAATAAAGAATTAAATTATGTCGCTGCTGCATATTTTAATTTAGGCGTTATTGCTGGAAAAGAAAAAGAGATTGAAAAAAAATATGATTATTTTGTTTCCGCTTACTCACTATTAGTTAAACTGGAAGAAATGGACAGTGCTACTGGTGTGGATCTGTTTAGACTTGCTTATTATTATATGGATAATAAAGATGATGAACTTGCAATTAAATATTATAAAAAAGCAATTAAAAAACTGCGAGAAGAAAATCCCAATCATTTCTATTATGCTGGTGCTTATTTTAATATAGGTATAATTTATTGGAATAGGGGTGATTTTAAAAAGACTCTTTATTACTGGGGAAAAGCATTAAAACTGGAGCCTGATAATCCACTATACAAAGAATGGTATGAGAAAGCATTAATAATGGAACAAGAATTGTAGTTTTCTTTTATTCTTCAATTATCTCTCTCTTTTTCCATGGATATTTAGATATAATAATTGCTGCAATTAAAGTAGCTAATACCCAATCTCTGCCTAAAAGAATAAGAGAGGAAATAGGATAATTACCATAAGGCTTGGAAAGTTCTTGATATAAACTTGAAATAAAAATAATACCCAACACTAAAGGAGTTAATATCTTAATTGAGAAGTCCCACCATCTGCCCAAAGTTAATTGTGAACTGAGATTTATATGTTCACGCATCTTTTTAGCTTTAAAATACCATCCAATTAAAATGCACTCTAATATTCCAACAATTACTAAGCCGTAACTGGTTAAAAAATGGTCAACAATATCCAACCAAAAGAGCCCACCACCAGTAGTAAAAATTATTCCTCCTAAAAAACCTAAAACACAAAGGACAGAAACTACTGTTCTTCTTGGATAATGAAATTTATCAATCAATGCTGATGTAAATGCTTCTAAAATAGATATAGAAGATGAAAGTCCTGCAAAAACCAGAATAGTAAAAAATAAAACTCCAAAGAGTTTGGCAAAGGAAGGAATAAGTGATATAGCTTGAGGATAAGCTACAAAAGCTAATCCTATTGACTGTTTAACAACTTTATCAATTGGAACATTTTTAATATATGCCATATATCCTAAAGTTCCCCAGACAGCAAATCCAGCAATTAGGGAATAAATACAATTCCCAATAGAAGTTATAAAAGCATTACCTGTAATATCAGTTTTACGAGGAAGATAAGAAGCATAAGCAATCATAATGCCAAATCCAAGAGATAATGTAAAAAATATTTGAGAAAAAGCTGCAATCCATACTTTAGGATTTTTTAAAATAAGGAAATTAGGTTTAAGATACTTAATAATTCCTTTCTTTGCGCCTGGGAGATTAATTGCCCATATTACAAGTATTAAAGTGAGAATAAAAAGCAAAGGCATTAATATTTTATTGGCTCTTTCAATACCTTTTTCTACTCCAAAGTATACAATTATCCAATTAAGTATCCAAATAATTAGAAGTCCAAACATAATTGAAGCACGAATATCTCCAATTTTTCCTGGTCCTGAAGTTAGGCCCAAAAATTTATTAAAGAAGAAATTATTAGGGTCATCACCCCAAGATAGATTAAAAGAATAAAAAAGATAATTTAGGCACCAGGAAATAACTACAGCATAATATAATACAATACCGAACATCACAAAATTAACAGCCCACCATCCCAGCCATTCCCATTTAGGCGAAATTTTAAAAAAACTCAAAGGAGCTGAACCTCTCTCCCGATGTCCCAACGCAAATTCCAAAATCATTAATGGTATTCCTACTAAAAACAAGGCAATAAAATAAGGAATTAAAAATGCACCACCACCATTTTCATAACAAAGATAAGAAAATCGCCATATATTGCCCAGTCCAACCGCAGACCCAATTGCAGCTAATATAAATCCCATTCTCGTTCTCCATTGCGCACGATGTCTCTCTCCAAAATACTCCATAAATTTTTACCTCCTTTCTAATTCTTTTTATCATTAAATTAAAAATATATAATCTATTAAAAAAAGTCAATAAAATTAAAGCAATAAAGATTAAACTGCCAAAATTTTGCTTGTAGAGGCTTGATAAATTTAATGCAACCTAAAAAAATTAGTTGATTTGTCTATTTTTATTTTGTATTATATAAAATAATGTGGATAAAAGTAATAAATAAAAAATGTGATGATATTATAGAAGAAATATCAGAAAATGGGAAAAAATTATTTACACTTGTTTGGAGTGATCTTGTTCCTAAAGACTATTTTATAATATCTGAATATATTTATATAACTCTTGACCTAAATCTAAAATTTAAAAGAAAATCAAATAAGAATAAAATTATTCTTATTGGTGAATGTGATGATAAATTATGGTTTTTTAAAATTATAAAAAAGACAAATAAACAAGCCTTACAATTTAGTGCTCAAAAGCCATTATATAATATTATCAATTCAATTAAAATAATTATTGTGGACTGGTATGGAAGTCTCAAGACTCTTAAAATCAATGAAACAGAATTAGAATATGCTGTTGGTAAAACACTATGATATGAGAATTGGCAAGAATTTGATTTCTGTGATTGATAAATTTATAAATTCTATTTAATAATGATTAATTGGAGGATTTTATGAAAAAGGTGGAAATGAAAAATATTATTCAATCTAAAATAAATGAAAGCATTATAGTGCAAAATAAAGTAAAAGAAACTTTAGAAGAAGAAATTATTCAAAGTGCTGAAATTATTATAAAATCCTTTAAACGAAATGGAAAGTTATTAATTTGTGGGAATGGGGGGTCTGCAGCTGATTCCCAACATTTTGCAGCTGAAATAGTTGGTAGATTTAAAAAAGAAAGGAAGGCTCTACCAGCTATTTCTCTTACTGTTGATACTTCAATCCTTACAGCGTGGGGAAACGATTATTCATTTGATACTATATTCTCACGACAAATTGAGGCTATTGGAAAAAAGGGAGATGTGCTTTTTGGAATAAGTACAAGTGGAAATTCTAAAAATGTTATTGAAGCATTTAAAACAGCAAATAAAATAGGACTTTATACTATAGCTCTTACAGGCAACAAAGGGGGGAAAATAAAAAAATATGCAAAACTTAATATTATAGTGCCTAATAATGATACTGCGCGAATCCAAGAAGCCCATATATTAATTATCCATATCCTCTGTTCAATTATAGAAAATGCACTTTTTTAAATAAATCACAAATCATTTTGATAATTTTATTAGGCTCTGTATAGGAATGGAATATAATTTAAAAGATGTGATTTTTCTAAGAGCTGGGTATCATTATAGGATTGAGGAGAATAAATTAGGCAATATATTAGGATTCCAAGGTGGTATAGGAGTGAAAATATACAGAGGTAAAATCTCTTTTGATTATTGCACAATTCCTTATGGGATTCTTTCAGAAGATAGTATATTCAATACTACACATCAATTAGGAATTTGTATTATTTTAATGTAAAAAATAAGTATTGTAATTATGAAAAATCAAAATATATAAGAACGCAAAAAGTTTAGTATTAGGAAAAATTTTAATATATAGTCTATTTCAATATGTAAAGATAGTGATGGACAGGAAAGGGTGGTAAAAACTTGACTTAACTTGTAAAAATAATATATTTTATAATTATGGAGGTTCTAATATGTTACGAATTATAACTTTGTATTTAATTATAAACATATTACTAATATCTGGATGTTCTAAAGATAAACCTACATTAAGAAAGCCACGTGCAGAGTCTACTGCCAGGGATGTTCTTGAATATGGAAGAGCATTATTTAATCAGGAGGAATATAAAAAAGCGATTCAGGAATACCGATATGTAATCGCTCATTATCCTAAAAACAAAAAAGAATGTGCATGGGCACAGTATGAATTAGCATATTCTTATTATTGTATGAAAGAGTATGATAAAGCACTACAAGAGTTTAAAAAAGTTGAAATGCTTTATCCAGAACAATCAGGTCCTGTAATATTGGCAAAAAAAATGATAACAAAACTACAAATTAAAATGAATAGATGAAAAAAGTAATCTTTTTATATTATCCTTGCATTGAAAATTATTATATATGGAAACAAGAATTTGATAAAACGGAAAAATATTACTTATCTATGGTTTCTTTAAACCATCAATATACTTATACATTATATAGTTTTGCATCTTATAAAAAGAAACAGATGTTATATTATCTTAAAAAGCTTTTTTTTGTTGACAAAATGAATAAAAGTATTATTTTAAAAGACAAGCTGTATAAAAAATATCAACCTAATAAAGGTTTTAGAAGTTTATTTTAGAGGAGGCGAGTATGGCAAAAAAGCATCTAAGTGTATTAAAACGAGCGAGGCAAAATATAAAACGAAGGCTTAGAAATAAATCTATAAAAAGCGAAATTAAAACTTATTATAAAAATACAATCATTGCTTTAAAAGAAAAAAATATACCATTAGCTGAAGAGATGGCACGAAAATTTGTTTCCAAGATTGATAAAGCTGTTAAAAAGAATATTATTCATCTGAATACAGGTAGTAGAAAGAAATCAAAAATAATGAAGATGATTGTGTCAACTAAACAAGCGGGAGGAATTTCCTAATGCGGAAGGAAGAGATAATTGATATTATAGCGGAAAGGCTTGAAAATTATTCCAGAAGAGATATATACAAAATTATAAATGAATTTTTTGAAGTAATAAAGGAACTATTGTCAAAAGATGTTGTAATAGAACTAAGAGGATTTGGCACATTTTTAATTAAACAGAGAAAATCTAAAAAGGCACGCAATCCCAAGACAGGTGAAAAAGTAATTGTTGAAGATAAAAAAGTTCCCTATTTTAAGCCAGGCACAATAATGAAAAAAATTGTAAAAACAGGGAAATATTTTAAACTTAGTAGACAAAAGCAAGTAAAGGGAAATCAATGAGTGTTCCATTAATTATTTTAGGTTTCATTGTAATAATATTACTTGTACTTTATGTCTCTTTTATTATAAGAACATATATCTTTCCAAAGAAGCTAAACCAAATTGCTAAACTTCTTGAAACAGGAAATACAAAATCTGCAATAAAAGCATTAAAAGCATTTATTTCTAAAAATGAAAGAAATAGTGTAGCTCATTGGTTGCTTGGTGAAGCTTATTATAAGGAAAACCGATATGAACTGGCAATTGTAGAATACAAATATGTATTAAAAATAGGAATTTTTTCTGAGCAATTAAGTGAAGCCACTGTAAGAAAAAGATTAGCAGAAATATACCGAAAATTTAATCAACTTGACGAAGCTCAAAAAGAGTTAATACTTGTTTCTAATCTTGAGCCGGATAATTCAGAAGTATATTTTCAAATAGGTGAACTTTTTTATTTAAGAAATCTTATGGAAAATGCCGTTGCATATTTACAGAAGGCATTACGTTTAAATCCCCAACATTCTGAAAGTCATTATTATCTTGGTATAATATATCATCAAGCAGGCAAATTAGAAGAAGCACAAAGTGAATTAACCAAAGCGATACAATATAATCCTAAAAACTTTAAAGCTCATCTTTATTTAGGACTTACATATAAAGCTTTAGGGCAATATGATTCTGCAATTAAAGAATTTGAGATTGCATCCAGAGATAGTGAAATAAAATTACGAGCACTTTTAGAAAATGGTAAAGCTCATTTTGAGCGAGGTAATTTTACGAAAGCAGTAACTGAGTTAGAACGTGCATTAAAATTTGCAACTGAAGAGAATGATATTACACTTGAAATCAGATATTGGCTCGCTAATTGTTATGAAAAAACTCGTGACCTTCCATCAGCAATTGAGCAATGGGAAAAAATTTCAATGCATAGACCAAGCTATAAAGATGTTCCTGAAAAACTTACTATATATGCAGATCTACGAACTGATGATAGACTTAAGGATTTTCTTACTGCCTCACTTGTAAATTTCCAGAATCTCTGCCGAAAGGTGGTTAATGCATTAGGTTATGATGTTATAGAACTTATTCCATTAAGTGATGATGGAATTGATATATTA
>CAZSCZ010000118.1:0-7072 GCA_964605455.1 uncultured Spirochaetia bacterium | reverse complement strand
TGGCAGAGAGCTTATAACTATAATTGACGGGATTCCATCTGGTTTATCTTTAAATGAGACCGAGATAAATTATGAGCTTACTCGTAGGCAGAAAGGATATGGACGTGGGAAAAGAATGGAAATTGAAAGCGATAGAGCAGAGATTATTTCTGGGGTGCGTGGAGGTAAGACTACAGGCTCTCCTATTACAATCGTAATTAAAAATAAAGATTGGGATAACTGGAAAAATAAAAAATATTCAGAGACCTGTGTTACACTTCCACGACCTGGTCACGCGGACCTTCCAGGCATTATTAAATTTAATCTCACAAATATAAGAGATGTACTTGAACGCTCATCTGCTCGTGAGACTGCTGCAAGAGTGGCTGTTGGAGCTGTGGCAAAAAAAGTGCTTTCACTGATTAATATAAATTTTTATTCTGTTGTGATAAATATCGGTGGCGTTTCATATAAAGTTAAAGATTATGATGATTTAATTCAAAATTACGATAAAATTGAAAATTCAGAGCTCAGATGTTACGATATTTCTGCCTATAAAAAGATGAAAAAGATAATAGATGAGGCTATTATAAAAAAGGATACAATTGGCGGTATGTTTGAAGTTATAATCACAAATGTGCCACCAGGTATAGGAAGTTTTACCCAATGGGATTTAAAACTTGACGCAAATCTCGCAAGAGCAGTTATGAGCATTCAGGGTATAAAAGGTATTGAATTCGGAATGGGCTTTGAAATGGCATTTAAACCAGGAAGTAAAATCCATGATGAGATTTTTTATTCAAAATCAAAAGGATATTATAGGATAACAAATAATGCAGGTGGCATTGAAGGTGGAATGAGTAATGGGGAAAAAATTATAATTCGTGCTGTTATGAAACCTATACCCACTCTGATGAAACCTCTCCGCAGTATTGATATAAAAACAAAAAAGAAAGCACCAGCATTAAAAGAACGTTCCGATGTATGTGTTGTTCCATCTGCATCGGTTATTGCTGAAAATGTTTGTGCTATTGAAATTTTGAAATTTATTCAATACAAGTTTGGTGGTGATTCTATTAGGGAGCTGAAACAGAATTTTAAAAATTACATTTTAAAGATTAAATAATATTATGTTCCTTTCAGAATTAAATAAAGAGATAAGATTTGTAAAAGGCGTTGGTGAACACCGGGGGTTGTTGTTTAATAAATTAAATATTTATACCCTTGCAAATTTGTTAACATTTTATCCTTTCCGATATGAAGATAGAAGAGCACTTACAAAGATTATAAATGTAAAAAAAGGCAGATGGCAAACTATTTTTGGAGAGGTTATAGGTTATGATGAGTTTTACACATCTCGTGGCAAGGTTCTTAAAATACTTGTTACTGATAATTCTGCTGTGCTTTCGCTTATATGTTATAATAGAAATTATCTGAAAAAAATCCTTAAAAAAGGCACAAAACTTTTTATCTCTTCAAATAAATTTGAATATAGATTCAGAGAATTTCAGACCGCAGAGTTTGAGTTTGAAATTTTTGATGAAGAAAGTGACGAAAATATTAATTTGCATACAAAAAGAATAGTTCCAATATATCATACAACAGAAAACCTTTCTGTTAAATTTATTCGTAAAATAATATATCAAGAACTTAATAGAGTTATTCATGAAATAGAAGACCCACTACCTGATTTTATAAAACAGAAATATAAATTAAAAGATTTTGCACTTTCACTTTATAAAATACATTTTCCTGCTAATTTTAAAGAGATTGAAATTGTTAGACAACGACTTGCGTTTGACAGATTCTTTTTCCTTGAACTTCTCCTTGCACTTAATAAACATAAAATTAGTATAATTGAAAAGAAACAGAAATATTTATCCGATACAATGAGAGAACGATTTATTAAAACACTTCCATTTGCACTTACACAGGACCAGATAAATGCAATAGAAGAGATAACTCAGGATATGAAATCTAAAAAAATAATGAACAGACTTTTAATGGGTGATGTTGGTTCTGGTAAGACTCTGGTAGCCTTATGTGCTGCACTTCTTGCTATTGAAAATGGATATCAGGTTGCTGTTATGACTCCTACAGAAATTTTATCCGTTCAACATTATAATAATATACTTAATTATCTTAAAGAATTTGATATACGTGTTCTACTCTTAACAGGGAAACAGAAAAACTCTGAGAAAAGAAAGATACTTGAAGAAATCTCAAATCAAACAGGGCAGATAATAATTGGTACACATGCTCTAATTCAGGAAAATGTAAAATTCAAAAATCTTGGTCTAATTGTGATAGATGAACAACATCGCTTTGGGGTAATGCAACGAGCAACACTCCATTTAAAAGGGGAGACTCCAGATGTGCTGGTTATGACAGCAACTCCTATTCCCAGAACATTATCTTTAACTGTTTATGGCGATTTAGATATTTCTATTATAAAAGAAATGCCGCCAGGAAGAAAAAAAATTATTACAAAATGGTATCCTGAGAAAAAAGTGAATGAAGTGTATCAGTTTTTAAAAGAACAGATGAAACAGAAACATCAGGTTTATGTGGTTTATCCTCTTGTAAGTGAATCTGAAAAAATGGATTTAAAGGATGCTGAAACTATGTATAAAAAATTTAAAGAAGAAATATTTCCTGAATTCAAAGTTGGGCTTATTCATGGTCAGATGAAAAAAGGCCTAAAAGATGAAACAATGGAAAGATTTAGAAGAGGTGAACTGGACTTACTTGTGGCAACAACTGTAATTGAAGTCGGTGTAGATGTTGGAAATGCTTCTGTAATGGTGATTGAACATTCGGAAAGATTTGGACTTGCACAACTTCATCAATTAAGAGGAAGAATTGGTAGAAGTGATATCCAGTCTTATTGTATACTTGTAACATCACATAAGCTAACAGATGAAGCAAAACAACGAATGAATGCATTGGTAAATTATAATGATGGATTTAAACTTGCAGAGATTGATTTAGAACTTCGTGGTCCTGGTGAAATTATGGGAACTCGGCAGACAGGTATGCCTGATTTGAGACCAGCCAATCTTATAAAAGATACAAAAATTCTTCAGGTTGCCAGAACTGAAGCATTTGCGCTTGTAAAAAGTGACCCTTCTCTTTTAAATTACCCAAAACTTGTGCAAACTCTTAAAAATGAATTTTCTAATAAATTAAATTTGATTCAGGTAGGATAATAAAATGAAAGTTATTTCAGGAAAATATAAGAACCGCAATCTGATTGTCCCTAAGGGAAAATATAGACTTAGAATGACAACAGGGCTTGTAAAAGAGGCAATAATAGATATGTTCAGAAATTTTATAGAAGATTGTAGAATGCTTGATATTTTTGCAGGTGTTGGCGGTGTTGGAATTGAATTTTTAAGTAATAATGCAAAAGAAGTTATCTTTATAGAAAGTTCGCACCATAATGTTGAAATATTAAGACAGAATCTTGAAAAATTACATATAGAGAAAGAAAGGTATTATATACTAAATAAAGATTTTAAACTTTCAATAAAGTTGCTTCCTGATATAATTGATAAAAAATTTGATTTTATATTTATAGACCCACCATATTTTACAGATTATATAAAGAAATCATTGGAATTACTTTCCGAGATTGAAATTTATACAGATGATGTTGTAGTAATTACAGAACATCATTGCAAAGAAAAGATAGAAGATAGAATAGGAAAGTTTGAAAAATATCAGACCCGCAAATATGGAACTTCAATTCTGGATTTATGGAAACTAATTTAGTTAGCGTATAGAATTTTTATACTATATTTCTGAGTGTATTTGAAAAATAAACAATCATTTCTATGATAAAGTCAATAAAAATTTATAGAAATAAACATTTTCCGCACTACAAAAAATGGATTTAATAATAAAATAAGCGTCAGAATAGAGATAGATTTTATAATTTAAAATATATAAAGGATTATATGAATAATATAAAAGATAATAGTCTGAAAATAGATTAAAAAGAGGTGAAATAATAGTGAAAAATTATGTAATTTTATATTAAACTCACGAAATTGAGCTAAAGCTTACCACCGGTTGTGCTGTTAAAAATTATCCACAAAGTTAATAAAGTTGTGCACCGTCCCTCTATTTTACATATACCAGTTTTAAGCGTTTATATTTGCCGTCAGAGGATTCAAGGGATATAAAATATACACCTGTAGAAAGGTCTAACTTTGAAGGTGAAAATGTAACATAAGGTAAATCTGAATCTTTTTCTATCTCTTTTATAAGTATTCCTCTGACATCATATATTCGTATAGTAACCTTCTTTGTCAATTCTGTGATAGTAAAATCCATATCTCCATATACAGGATTGGGATAAATATATGCATTATCCAGAGTAGAAGCAACTGTAACAACAAAAATTGAATGCTCATTTAAATTTGTATCCTCATTTCCTGCTTCATCCATTGCTCTTACTATGAAATAATATTTACCTGATGAAAGTCCTTTTATTGTATAAATTGTGCTACCAACAACAGAATAAGATGGTGAAGCAAAATTATATTTTCCGGGTGAAGTAGCGATATATATATTATACACGATTTTATCAAATGGGGTTTTGTTATCAACCGCAGGGAGCCAGCAAATAACAACAGAGCCATCTTCCAATACATTTATACTTTCTATCCCTTTAAAAGTAGGAGGTGTTCCATCTTTGGTTTCTATATTTGTCTCAGAACTTACAGGTCCTTTATTACCTGCCCCATCTTTTGCAAAAACTCTGATATAATATACTGTAGCATCATCAAGTCCTGTAATTACAATCTGAGTATTTGTTGAAACCGCAGGTGAAGGGAAATATGTATTGGTATTTGTGCCATACAAAGCACAATAATAATATGGATTATTTGTAGCAGTTGAACAATAAACTGTAATAGTGCTAACACCTGAAATTAGATTATGTATTACAACAGGACCTGGTGCAACAGTATCTGCTGTAAGCACAGTGATATTAGAAAAAGGTTCGGAGACTGCTTTTCCATTTGCACATTGCAAATCATTTGTAGAAGCTATTGCTGCCTGAAAAGTATATTTATTTCTTAATGTTGGTGCTGTATCTATTGTTACAAGTATATTTGTGCCAGCACCTATTGATAAATTATTATTTGTCCATTTACCTGAAAGATTATCCCATTCAAGTGTTGCCACATACAAATCAATCCCATCATCATAATTTCCAATTATTCCAAAATCTTTGAAAACTTTTACAGCAGAAATATCTGTTCCATTTACCATTGTGCCTTTATTGGTAATCCTTAATACTTTCAATGGATGCCCATGAGTACAGAAATATTTAAATGCCAGCACTGCAACATTTTTTTGATTGGAACTCACAGTATTCTGAGGTGGCCAGGTTATATTTGTGCTCTTAGCTTTAACAAAATGTGACACTGATGCTGTTATAGGATTAGCATTTGTTATGGAATTATTATCATTAACACCCTGTGCGCAATACACATCACCATAAAGTATTCCTGCTTTGAATGTTCTACTATCACTGAGAGTATCAGAAGTATCAATTGTTACTATAAGATTAGTTTCTGTGAATACATTTATGTTTGTAAAATCATAAGTCCCAGTTAAAGGGTTCCATATTGCTTTTTGTATAAATACATCAGCTGGTGTATAATTTGTTGAATTATCAGTATCATAAAAAAGCTTAACATCTGCAACATCATCAGAATTTAGCATTGTGCCAAAATTTGTTATACGGATGGTATTAATCAAATCATCATAATAATCCGAAATTTTAAATGCGAGCACAGATACATTTGTAGCATTAGTAGATACATTAATAGCTGGCATATCTTCCAATTTTGTAATTATAATCTCCTGAATTCTGGTGATTGAGTTATTATTTATAATAGCCATTGAATTGGTAAAACCCGCAGAGCATTTTACTCCACCTTGTGGAATAACTCCCTGGAATGTTCTACCAGGGATACCCTGTGAACTTGTTACAACAAGCGCAATAAAATTTGTATTTGACAGCAGATTGCCATTATATACATAGGCAGAATATGAATTAGACCAATAGCAATTTCCGGCAAATTGGTAAGATGGATAATAATAGAGTGATACATACTGAACATCAGTATATGGAACCATTGTTCCATTATTTTTTATTTTAAGTTGCTCTATATTATGGTTATCCGCATCACTTATTTTGAAAAGCAGAGCAGGATACCCTCTATTTCCACCAGCATTTGTGGCAGCTGCATCAGCAATTTTTGTAAGCATAAGATGCGGTGGACCTCCATCATATTTTCGTATCAAGATATCACCATAGTTACTACCCTCATCTATGCCAACAACTACTATGTCATTATTAGTTGCTAAGGCGATACCCCATCCTATAGCACGAAATAAACCAGTATAACCGCGACTCCACATTATATTTCCAACAGAATCATATTTACGCACTATAAGAGCCCCTGTTCCTGTAAATTCACCATAATTTGTAACCCCTGTAACATAGATATTATTGTTAATGTCAATAGTTAAATCAACAAATGCTTCCACATTTGGAGTTGATGAATCAATTTTTGTCCAGTTAGTTGAACCATTAGCAGTATATTGTCTAAGCCAAGCATCAGAGTTATCAGAAGCATTTGCCTGAATGAATCCAGCACCAATCACATTATTGGCTGAATCTACATCAATACCAAAGCCAATATCATCCCCATTTATAGAAACATTATTATACGTTCTTGTCCAGATTGTATTACCATTAGTTACCTCAATTTTTCTTATCCATATATTAGCATTTTCGCCTGATTGTTCTTCATGCCCTATAA
Organism: uncultured Spirochaetia bacterium; assembly: GCA_964605455.1. GTDB lineage: Bacteria > Spirochaetota > JAHITG01 > JAHITG01 > JAFGFC01 > CAZSCZ01. The sequence continues at coordinate 251 of CAZSCZ010000118.1, read as the reverse complement.
CATATAAATATCCTTTATTATCCACACATATACCTCTTCCATAATCCATAGAATCAGCTTGGGAAGTGTTATCATAAGTTTTAGTCCATACTTCATTACCTGCATTATCATATTTTCTTATCCAGATATTAATATCAAAATTGATTTCATCTTCCAAAATAGAACCTGTAACATATATATTTCCGGCATTAACTATAGTAGTTTTTCCAGCCCCATTTTCATTTGTTGAACCTGTTATATCCTTCCAGATT
>CAZSCZ010000117.1:0-7227 GCA_964605455.1 uncultured Spirochaetia bacterium | reverse complement strand
TTGCTTTAATCTATTTTAATCATATTAAAAAAGAGAATATCGTAAAATTGTATTTAAATATTGAAAATATGTGGAACTCTTCTTCTATGGTTGAGAGCCGACAGAAAGCGGCTGAGTTTATCTCGGATAAAATTTTACATTCAACAGATGCGAAAGATAAAGAAGCTTTAAAGCATTCAAGAATGATTGTTGACTTTTTTAATCACATTGGTATGCAGGTATATAATGGAATTATAGATTTTAGCTATATTTATAATCTTCTTGGTCAAGAAATACTTGACTATTGGGATAGAAAAAACTATAAATTGCTTGTATCTTATGATAAGCATAAATGGTATCCTTCAGATATAAATCCCTGGGTAGGATTTGAATATCTTGCTGAGTTATGTGAACAACAGAAAGAATATCTTCGTGGAAAATTATGGGTACCAGCTTACTATCCACCAATGACATATCAGCCATTAAAAGAAAAAATTACAAAATCTTATAATTCGTCAATTAACAAGTCACTTGATTATATTTTAATTTCAGTTTCTATAATAGCTTTTATTACTTTTGCTTTCTTTATCTTTTCCTGTCTATTTTATTTTAAATATTTTTAAATAAAATATAAAAATTTGGAGGGATGAACAAATATGGGAGAAAAAGAAAATAGTAAAAAAAATGATGAAATAATTGTCCTTACTATCAATTGTGGAAGCTCTTCTGTTAAATATTCGTTATTCCACTGGAATAAACATGAGGTAATGGCAAGTGGAATTGTAGAAAGAATTGGAATTAAAGGTTCATTTATTAGACATCAAGTTCCGCATAGAAAGCCACACATAGAAGAAGAAGTTATTCCTGACCATCATGAAGCAATTAAACTAATTATTGAAACATTGTTAAATAAGAAGGTTGGGGTAATTACTGATTTAAAGTGCATAACTGCTGTTGGACACAGAGTAGTGCATGGTGGTGAACATTTTATAAAGTCTGTTTTAATTGATGGTCCTGAAGGAAAAGTTGTCAAAACTTTCAGGAACCTTTCTTCATTAGCACCGTTACATAATCCCAATAATATTTTAGGAATTGTCTCTGCAATGGAACTTTTACCTGATGTTCCTCATGTAGCTATAATGGATACAACATTCTTACATACAATGCCAAAGCATACTTTTCTTTATGCAGCTCCTTACGAATGGTATACAAAATATGGGATAAGAAAATATGGATTTCACGGGACATCACATTTATATGTTTCCAGACGTGCTGCAGCTTTGCTTAGAAAAAAAATAACAGATGTTAATTTAATTACTTGTCATATTGGAAATGGAGTAAGTTTCACAGCAATTAAAAATGGAGAAGCTTACGACCATAGTATGGGATTTACTCCACTTGAGGGATTAATAATGGGGACTCGTTCTGGCGACATAGACCCTGCTATTATAAGCTATATATGTGAAGTTGAACAAGTAAGAAGTGAACGTGTTATTACAATTTTGAATAAAGAAAGTGGATTAAAAGGTATAACAGGTGAATTTATTGATAGACGGGATATTTTTCAAGGTGCACAAGAAGGAAACGAAAGGTGTAAACTTGCAATAGATATGGAAGTACATAGAATAAAAAAATATATTGGAGGATATATAGCAATACTGGAGAAGGTGGATGCAATTGTTTTTACTGCTGGAGCAGGGGAGATGGCTTATTGGCTTAGAGAAAAAGTACTTGAAAATATGGAAAGTCTTGGAATTGTCCTTGATAAAGAAAAAAATAGAGAAGCAGTAAGTCATAATCATGAATTTTTAATAAGTGCAGATAATTCCCCTATCAAAGTTTTTGTGATCCCTACAAACGAGGAACTCGTAATGGTAGAAGATGTTGTCGCTATTATTGAAGGGAGATATGATATTCATACTAAATTTGAATACTCATTTGAAAGTCCTGACTATGTTAATAAAATGCGCGAAGAAGCTTATCAACTTGAATTAAAACAAAAAAAATTTAAATCGTAGTATTGGAGTTCAAAAAAAATGTTAGAAATCAAAAATTTAGATTACAGCTTTGATTTAAGCAAACGGACATTCACACGAATTGAATTTAAGCTTGAAAGTTTATCAGCAAGAAAAGATATTAAGACAGTAAATGAATATAAAGAACTTATAGAAGAAGCAAAAGAAGATTTTGCTAATATTGAAAAATTTTTTGACGAAAATTTTCCACTTAAAAGATTTAAAAAAGAAAGTTCTGGAACAGAAACTGCGCGATATATAACTGCTGGGTTTAGATATGTGGGCAAAAAAATTTTTTCACCAATTGAATGCTATTTTGATTGCAATTTTTCAGCGTGGAATAGAACAGCATCTGGATTTTTTACACCTTATTTCAGTATAAGAATACATCTTGGTGTTCGTGAACGAAGTAATAAAGCATTTAATTTATTTCAGAATATGCTGGATTCTCTGCAACTAAAATTTGACAAAGAATCTGAAAAAATATATAATCAAATGCTTAAACGAATGGAAAATGTAAAATCTATTACACCTTACTCAATGTTTAATATTCTTCGCTAATAACAAAAATTCTATTTTAAATTCATAAAAGAAAAATTGTTTATCATAAAATTACTTTTGTAATAGCTCTATCATAAAATACTGTTCTATCTTTTGGTAATTCATCAATAAAGCGCGATTTTTTAACAAATATAGCTTGTCCAAAATCGGTTCTAACTTCTGAGTAGGTAATATAAATTTTTTCTTTAGCCCGAGTAAGTCCAACATAAAACAATCGTCGTTCTTCTTCTAAATCAGAGCGAAATTCATTTATATTTTTGTAATGTGGAAATATCCCATCTTGCATACCTACAATAAAAATAACATCAAATTCCAGACCCTTGGCATTATGTAGAGTCATAAGCGAAACATTATTTTCTTCTGCATCCCATTCATCAATACTTGTCTGTAAACTCACTGTTTCAAGATATTCTTCCAGAGATAGTGTTGGGTTCTTTCTTTCACTTTCAATTATATGCTGGATAAGTTCACTTAAATTTCCTTTTCTATTTTCAAATTCTTTTGGAGAAAAGTGTTTCAAGTAATCTATATATTGTGTTTTTTCAATAATATAATTTACAAATTCAGAAAGTCTTAATTTACTTTGTGCTTTTCTCATTTCTTCAATCAGATTTACAAATGACCTAATATTTTTCTTTAAATTATTTTTTATTTCCTTTATCTCTTCAATCTTATGCAAAACCTTGTATAAAGGGCTCTGTTTCTTAATACTATAATCTTTTAAATGATTAATAGTAGTGATACCTATCCCTCTTGAAGGAATATTAATGACTCGTAATAGAGAAATTTCATCATTTTGATTAGCAATAAGTTTCATATATGCCAATATATCTTTTATTTCTTTTCTTTCAAAAAATCGCACACCTCCAATTATGATATAAGGAATATGATAAGATTTAAGTGCCATTTCAAAACTGCGTGATAAATAGTTGGTTCTATAAAATATTGCTATATTTTTATACTCGTAGTTATATTGATAAACCAGATTTAAAATCTCTTTTGCAACAAATTCTGCTTCTTTATTAGCATAATCAAATTTATATATTTTTACAGGTTCACCTTCGCCCTTTTTGCACCATAATCTTTTATCACTCCGCCTTATATTATTGCTTATTACTATGCTCGCTACATCAAGGATTGTTTGAGTAGAACGATAGTTCTGTTCAAGTTTTATAATCTGTGTTTCAAGAAAATCATTTTGAAATTTAAAAATATTTTCTACAGTTGCACCGCGCCAACTGTAAATAGATTGGTCCTCATCACCAACAACACATATATTCTTGTGAAGCTCACTAAGAAGTTTCATAAATTTATATTGAATATGATTAGTATCCTGAAATTCATCTACAAGAATATATTTCCAACGTGTTTGATATTTTTCAAGAATTTTTCTCTCTTTTTTAAATAATTCAACAGTTTTTAACAGCAAATCATCAAAGTCAAGACCACCTATTCTTTTTTTGTAATTTTCATAATTTCTATAAATTTCAAATACATTCTCCTCAAAGGAATTGGTAATTTCAATCTCAGGTTTAAACTCATAACTTTTCCATTTACTTATCATTTCCCCAATTTTTTGAGGATTATAAATTTCTTTATCAAATTCAAATTCATTTATTATATTTTTTAGTATAGTATTTTTGTCAATCTCATCAATAATTGTAAAATTAAAAGGTAGCTCAAGATATGGAGCTTCAGTCCTGAGAATTTTTACGCATATAGAATGAAATGTTCTTATTAATATCTCATTTATAGTTCTTCCAACAAGCTGAGATACTCTATTTCGCATTTCCTCTGCAGCTTTATTAGTAAAAGTAACACCAAGAATATACCATGGTTGAACATTATAATGATCTATAAGATATGCAATTTTGTAAGTAATAACTCTTGTTTTTCCAGACCCTGCACCAGCTACAATTAATAAAGGACCATCTTTATGTAACACTGCTTCTTTTTGCTGTGGATTTAATTCTTTTTCTATATCAATAATTTTCATAAATTTATTACTCAATATGTCTTATAATAAATAAATAATATTTTTTACTTTTCTTATAAGTTTAAACTTTGCACTTCTTTTTTCTATATCTACATCAAGTAATCTTACAATTATCCTATCACCTATTCTAAAAATTTTTTTCTTATGTTTACCAACAATTTGGTATCTTTTTGAATCTACAATATAATAATCATCTTTTATCTCACTTAATGGAATAAAACCTTTTATAAGAGTATCAATAAGTTCAATGTATACTTCTTTTTCTGTAATATTTGTGATAACACCTTCAAAAATATTTCCAGTTTCACGAGAAATGAATTGTAATTGTTTTAGCTCAACAACTTCTCTTTCAGCTTCTTCAGCCTTTATTGACTTATTTGTAACATTTTGACAAATTTCATCAAGATGTGATTCCCAATATTTTACTCTCTTTGGAGTAAATTTTTTATGCATTACAAGTTTTAATAATCTATGAAGAGTAAGGTCTGCATATCTTCTAATTGGTGATGTAAAGTGTGTATAACATTTTGAAGCAAGACCAAAATGGCCAATATTATTAGGTGAATATTTTGCAACAGCCATTGTGCGGAGCATTAAATAATTTACAAGATTTTCTTCAGGCCTTCCTTCAACTTTCTTAGTAATTCTTTGAAAAAGCTTAGGTGTTATTCTTTTGGTCCCTATATTAATTCCAAGAAATTTCAAGAAACTTATAAAATTCATTACTTTCTCTGAATTTGGTGGTTCATGAACTCTGTAGATTGATGGAACACCTGAATTATACATAAATGTTGCTACTGTTTCATTTGCTATAATCATAAACTCTTCTATCAATCTATGTGTTAGTAATCTTTCAGATTTGGTGATTGATATTGGTGCCCCATTTTCATCAAGAATAAATTCTGGCTCAGGTAAATCAAAATCTATTGAACCTTTCTTTTGTTTTTTATATTTCAAAATCTCTGTAAGCTCCATCATTTCAATAAGTGAATTTACTACATAAGGAAATTTTTTTCTTGCTTTGTTATCATTATCAATTATTTGCTGAGCAATTTTATATGTCAATCGTGCTTTACTGTTAATAATACTTTCATAAATTTTCCACGATTCAACATCTCCTGATTCATTTATTACCATCTCACAAGTTACAGTAAGTCTGTCTTCATAAGGATTTAAGCTACAAATACCATTTGATAGTTTTTCAGGTAACATTGGAATACATCTGTCAGGGAAATATACACTTGTTCCTTTTTTATAAGCAATTCTATCAATAAGTGAATCTTGTTTAACATAATATGAGACATCTGCAATATGTACAAATAATTTATAGCGATTACCAGGTAATTTATGTATAGCCACTGCATCGTCAAAATCTTTTGCATCTTCTCCATCAATTGTAAAACATAGTTGGTCGCGCAAATCAATACGGTTTCTTATTTCCGCTTCAGAAATTTTGTCCGGAATTTTCTCTAATTCTACTCTTATTCGTTCAGGAAATTGAGCAATTAAGTCATATTTTCTTATTATCAATTCAATATCAAGATGAGTTCCAGCTTCCCCAAGATTTTCAACTACTTTTACAGAAGGTAACTTATAAGGAGATGGCTCAAAATTTATTTGAATTACAACATAATCACCATCTCGCACTTTTATACTATCTTTTATGTCAAGTTTAAACACAAACTTTATTTTGTTATCAGCCGGTTTTACATAAAAAAGTCTATGTTTTTTAATAACTCTTCCAACAATTTTATTTATTCCTCTTTCAATTATTTTTTCAATTCTTCCTTCAATCTTTCCTCTTCTCTGAAGAACATAACAACTAACAATATCACCATTTAAAGCATATCCTGTATATTTTGAAGGAATATATATTCCCTTCCCACCTTGAAGAGGGTCAACAAATCCAAAACCTTGCTTATATAAAGTTAATTTTCCAATTATATAATTCCTTTGTCTGGTTACAATGAATTTTCTTTTGCTTATTTTTAAAATTGCACCTTCTTCAAGTAATAGTGCAAGAAGCTTATCCACTTCTTTCTTGTCTAAATTTTTAAAATATTTATAAATTTTTTTTAGTTTTACAGGTGAATTATATTTTTTTAAAAATTTTAAAATCTCAGTTTTCATTACATTTTTCACTAAAATATTTTTTTAATATAATTAATGAGATTATTACTTAAACTTTCACTTTGGATAAGATATATATTTTTTAAATCTTTTCAACTTTTTTTCTCAGAAGAGTAATGATTTTTTTTCTTTTCCATCAAATTGTTGAAATAATATTTTATTTTGGTATATTTATTCAAAACAAGTTTTTGTATAGAGTGATAAAGCAATGAAAGTAACAGATGAATTAATAGAAATGCGAATGATTATAAAAGATGTGATACTTGGAATAAAGGAATTACGAGAAAGCCAAAAGAAGACAGATGAACAATTGAAGAAGATGATAGGAGAATTAACGGATGGGTGGCGAAAATTTGTTGAAGGATTAGTTGAGCCTTCTGTAAGGGAAGTATTCAAGGAAGTAGGGATAGAAGTGCGAGAGACATTTCAGCGACCAACTGCAAGCATTAATGGGAGAAATTTAGAAATAGATATTGTAGGGATAGGGAGAGAGGCGAAGTTATGCAGATAAAGAATCCTAAAGATTTTAAGCCCAGATATTGGAAT
>CAZSCZ010000116.1:0-7239 GCA_964605455.1 uncultured Spirochaetia bacterium | reverse complement strand
TCCGTTCCAGTCCACCAAGTTGAGACCTTGTCTCACCAAGCCCAATTGCAAGTTTTCTCACCTCTTCTTCTGTGTTTTTCTGTGCTTCCGCAAGTTTTTCTACTTTTTCTGTAAGAGAATCTACCCGTTCCTCTGTCCGCTTCTGCGCTTCCGCCAGTTCCTCTACCCGTTCCTCTGTCCGCTTCTGCGCATTTGCAAGCTCTTTTACAATCCCTTTCAGTTCCCTAAAGTCTTCTCTGGTTACATAATTCTCTCTTAAATGTGATTCAACTATCTCTTTTATTTTAGATTCAATTTCAGGTGTCATCCTTATTTCTACTACTCTTGCCATCAATATTTCCTCCTTACCTTTATTGATTAAATTTAATGAACCAAATTTTAAATGTCAAATTAAAAAATAAGAGTGTTGAATAATTATAATAAAATTTTCTGTTTTTTTACCTTTTGCGTAAATAGAAAATAGATTAGAAAAGGAGAATAATAGTAAAAAATTAAGCCATTTTATTTATATTAAAAATGATGAAGTTAGATTAGCACTGTAAACTGGGCACTGTTACTGTTAATAAAGTTGTGCACCGTCCCCAGATTTAGGCTATTGACTGCTATACCACCTAATAAAATCGCGCCATTTACATATATCCAGAAAATCAATCTGCGCAGGATTAGATTGATTTGTATAATCAACTTGATATTTTTTATAATCAACTTGATATGAATATACAAAAGATGGATCATTGGGGAAATATATAGCAATTCCATAAGAAGCTTGATCCATATAACAATAATAGTTTTTTTTAACTACCTGCTCAATTGCATCCATAACATCATTTGCACCATTTACAGAGCTAACATTTTCTGCAAAAGAATATAAATCTACATGGAGGTAAACATTATTTGTCACATTAAAATAACTTCTACTATTTTCTCGGGCATTTGAAATTGTTGAAAAACTTTCATTAGTCAAATTTACTGAGAAAGTATTAAGTGCCTCAATTAAAGAATCAATTTGTGAAGTATCAATTATGGAAAATGTAGTTGAAGAAACATCAAAGTATTGCTCTTTATATGAATTAAGAATTTCAAGTCCAATATTGAATGGCGTAGGATTTTCCATATCTTTTAATCTCTCCATAATATCAGCATAGTCACCACCATATCCTGGGACCACACTTTCGGATGCAGCTATATATTTTACAGCATTTTTTAATTCATAACCAACCTCAACCATCTGCATTAAACAGGCATCAAAATACAAAACATCAATCTTCTTTCCTGCATCCGCAACAGCATTTTCCAAAGCTTGTTGAACTTCGTTCATTCTCAGAGAATCGTTGCCAGATTCTTCATCAATAGAAACTTCTTTAGTAATTTGTAAAACAGGTAATTCTGTTTTATATCTCCATCCATCACCATGATTCCATATATCCAGGATATAATAATCTGCATTATAACTTTTTATGCAATATTTGACAAAATCTTCAAGAGTTTTAGGATCTCCCATATTTAATTCTTCATTATCGCCAAAACTGGTAAGAGTTACATTATTTATTGTAACCCCACCTAATCTTTCAGCACCATTTTTCGTAATTTTATACAATCTTGTCCCATACCAATCGTCATAAGAAGTATAGCCGTATTCCGGGTCATCTTTTATTATTCTATCCATTAATACAATTATTGTAATCTCTTTATTAGCCGAAAGTAAATCTGCAGATTTTATTTCAAAATAAAAATCTTGCACTCCACATATTTCCAGATCATTTGCAGCATTTAAATATATCATAAAAACAACAGATGTATCTTTTCTGCCAAGATATGGAAAAAGCACACTATTAAAAAATCCCTCTTTTTTTGCTGGAGAGTAAGGATTCTTATCGTTACTACAGTGAATTAAAAGTAATATTATAAAAATTGAAGCTAGCTTTTTCATAATAAATCTCTTAAAAAATCTTAAATATCCATCTTAATACCAATTCCCGCACATAACCCAGCATTAAACACAATACTATCTTTTACTGTTAAATCATAAATAAACTTAAACTCCAGTGGAATCCATATATTTTCTTTGATTTTATAAAAATATCCTATTTTAATAACAGCATAAGTATCTGTCCCCAGATATTCATCATCTATAGATTTTTCTATATATAAATCACCGAATTCGCCATTAAGTTGCGTAATAAACTCTATACCTATACCACAAAAAATAGGTAATTTTGAAAACGGAAATTTTAAATTAAAATTATTCTTCAAATTAAATATTGATATAAAACTTTCTTCATAAAATTCGTCGGTTGGGAGATTATATTTTTCACTTACAAAAGATATTTCATATTCAACAGAAAAAGGGGTATTTGATTTTTGTAATTCAGCTGCTATGGATATACCAGTTCCAATACCTGACCATCTATTATATCCTTTAGGTTTAACAATTCCATAATATAAAGGCAATTTTATTGAAAGAAAAGAAGATTGTGTGTGTGATTGTAATGATATAGAATTACAAACAAGAAAAAAAATTACAAGAAAACTAATCAAATTTTGACGAAAAGTGTTCAATGTTTAACTTTTATTTTTCAATTTTTTATACACAGACTCAAGGGATTCAGAAATTATTCTATGATTAGCCAGAACAGGCATAAAATTATTATCACCATTCCATCGTGGCACTATATGCAAATGTATATGTTCTTTTATACCAGCTCCTGCAATTTTACCTATATTTATTCCTATATTAAACCCCTCGGCTTTCATTATCTTTTTCATTTTTATAAGATATTTCTGAGCAATTTTCATCATTTCCAGCAATGTTTTATTGTCAAGTTCTTCAAGGGATGAGGTATGTTTATATGGAACAATCATTATATGTCCATTATTGTAAGGATATTTATTTAAAATCACAAAGCAATTTTTTCTTCTCTCAAGTATAAGGTTTTCTCTATCATTTTTCTGTTTCGCCACGGTGCAAAATAGACATTTTTTTAATTTAGGTGTAAGTATATAAGTAATTCTCCAGGGAGCCCATAGTCTTTTGATCCTGTCTTTCATTGTCTATTCCTCGTATATTGTAATTTTAAATCCTGCAAAATATCAGCGGCATAGAAAATGCCGTGCTTACTATCTATTTTGCAAAAATCATTCTACCAGCAGTTGTCTGTAAAACACTTGTTACAACTACATCAATCTTCTTTCCGAGATACTGCAAACCATCTTCTACAACGACCATTGTTCCATCTTCAAGGTAACCAACACCTTGATTTGGATCTTTACCTTCACGAATTACATGCACTGTAAGTTCTTCACCTGGCAAAACTATTGGCTTTAAAGCATTTGCAAGTTCATTTATATTTAAAACATTTACCCCATGAATCTGTGCCACTTTGTTTAAATTAAAATCATTTGTAATAATCTTTGCATCAAATTTCTTTGCAAGCTCAATAAGTTTTTCATCAACTTCTCTAATTTCAGGAAAATCATCATCCACGATTTGAACAACTGTTTTAATACCTTTTTTCATTTTATTCAAAATATCCAGACCTCTTCTTCCTCTCTGACGTTTAAGCGAATCAGAACTATCAGCAATCTGTTGAAGCTCATTTAAAACAAACCTTGGAATAATCAAAATTCCTTCAAGAAATCCTGTCTCACTTATATCTGCAATTCTACCATCAATAATAACACTTGTATCAAGGATTTTGTAATTTTCGTGTCTTTCTTCATCTTTTAAATGTCTTCTTGGTTTTATTTCGCCAATTGTGCCAAATAGCCTTATTTCAAAGCTTTTAAAATAAAACACAATACCAAGAAAATAACTGGCAGATAAAATAAAGATTATTCTAATATATAGCAAGGGTATATTAGTAACTTTTAATACAGGCAAAAGCAAATTAAATAAAAGTCTGCCAATAACAAATCCAAGCAGAATACCTAATATAGAGAAAAATATTCTCTGCCCATTTACTTTTCGCATCTTGTAGGTAAAAAATTTAACAAAAAAAGCAAGAAGTAACCCTGCTACTCCAAAGCAAATTGCATAAATATTTTTATTAGTAGAATACCCAACTAATACAGCTAATACACCTACTAACATAATAAAGATAATATCAAGTATTCGCATAATCAGTTACCACCTTTCTTTTAAAATCAATAGATTAATATAATACTTTTTTTTGTTAAGGCAAGATTTTATTTATAATTTTTTCTGCTTCTTCATATTTTATATCTTTAGCTATAGATATTTCTGTTATAATTTGATTAAGTGCATTCTCATACATTTTACGCTCCATTAAAGAAAGTTCTTTTTCTTTATTTCTTTTGTATAAATCTCTAACCACTTCAGCAATTTCATATATAGAACCTGTTTTAATTTTATCAGTATTAGATTGATACCTTGTTTTCCAGTCACTATCAAGTTTTCCCCCTTTATTTTTAAGAATTTTTAATACTTTTGGAACTTCTTTTTTATCTATAACAGGTCTCAAACCTATCTCATCAGATTTATCCACAGGCACCATAATTTTTATATTCCCTTGGAGAATTTTTATCACATAATATTTAGAAATTTTTCCACAAATCTTTTTTCTCTCTATAGCATCAATTTTTCCAACTCCATGCATTGGATATACAACATTTTGTCCTACTTTATACATAATTTTCCTCCTTGTATATTATGGTTAGCCACAGAGAGACCGCAAGATGACATACGACCAGAGCCATAAAAACTTTAAATTTTTGTCACCCTGTAAGTCATATGCCATATATTTGTTGACCGTTCTCCTGCAGTTTTTATTCATTTTAATTTAAATATAGTTAAATATTTCATTTATATACTTTATGAAATTAATTTTTACATTGCTATCAAATTTTCTTAAATTTTTAGAATTACTATAAGGAATTACAAGATTTTTGAAACCAATTTTAATAGATTCTTGAATACGTTGATTTATATATGTAACAGGTCTTATCTCACCAGTAAGACCTATCTCACCAACGAACACAGTACCATTTTGTATATGTTTATTTTTAAAGCTTGAAAGTATAGCTACAGCAATACCTAAATCAACAGCTGGTTCTTTAATTTTCATACCACCCACTACTTTTACATATATTTCTTGATTTACCAAATTTATACCAACCAATTTTTCCAGCACAGCAGCAATAAGTAAAACCTTATTATAATCAGTCCCCTCCACAACTCTTCGGGGATAAGGGAGCGTTGTTGGAACAACCAAAGACTGAAGTTCTATTAGTATAGGTCTTGTGCCTTCCATAATTGTTGCAATTACTGAACCAGGCATCTTTTTTTCAAAACCTTCAAGGAAATAAGAAGATGGGTTATTCACTTCTATTAGCCCTTCTTCTGTCATTTCAAATACACCTATTTCATAGGTTGAACCAAACCGATTTTTATAGGTTCTAAGTAATCTAAAAGAATGATATCGTTCTCCTTCCATATAAAGCACCACATCTACAATATGCTCTAATGCTTTAGGTCCAGCAATATTTCCCTCTTTTGTAATATGACCAATAAGAAATATTGGAATTTTAAATTCCTTTGCTATTTTTAATAATTCAGTCGTTGTTTCTCGTATTTGAGATACACTACCTGTTACTGTATATAAATCCGGATTGTTTATTGTCTGGATTGAATCAATTATTACACATACAGGTTTTAACAAATTTATATATTCACCAATAATATTTATATTTGTTTCAGGAAGGATAAATATATTTTCGTTTTTAATATTTAATCTTTCTGCTCTAATTTTAATCTGTTCAGGAGATTCCTCACCTGATATATAAAGGACTTTTCCTTGTGCAGCAAATTTATCTGAGACTTGTAAAAGCAATGTAGATTTACCTATACCAGGTTCTCCGCCAATAAGTGCCACAGAGCCAGGGACTGTTCCACCACCCATAACCCGATCAAATTCGCTAATACCTGATTTTATCCGTTCAAAATTAGCTGGAGATATTTTTGAAAAACTGGCTAATTTCTGCGTAAGTAATCGTTCGGCACCAGATGTTCTCTTTCTCTCCTTCACTGATTTAAGTTCTTCTTCTATAGTATTCCATTCCCCACAAGATGGGCATCTCCCCAACCATTTGGGGCTCTGATAACCACAATTAGTGCAAATGTATAACTTTGTCACCTTGCTTTTCATTTTTATTTAAAAAAAAGTTTACGTGGACTTTTTTTGATCTGTTCTGAAAATCTTAAAAGATTTTTAGATGTCTTCCTTAAATTCTCATATAGCTCTCTATCATAGATAAGTTTCCCAACTGTGCCTTTCTTGTGACGAATTGCAGAAGTTATATGTTTCAAATTGTTGGATGACCTTTCTAAATCTTTCATTGCTTTTTTAAGTCGCACTGTTGTTCGTTCTAAATTTTTAATAGTTTCATTTATTCGTTTCTGATTTTCTTCAGAGATTTCGCTTATATCTTCTGAAAGTTTTCTTATTTGTACTAATACCGAAGTTAAATTTCTTTCAAGTGATTCAGCTGCACTTCTTATATTTAATATAGTAGAACGCAGATTAGGTCTATTTTCTTTTACCAGCATATCAAGATTATATGCCAGCTCACCTGCATTATTAAAAAGTTGCGAAAATGAGCGTTTAACTTCTTCATCTGTCAATGTGGGACCAAACACACCTTTCATTAATTTTGCCAATTTTATGGTCATAGCATCAAGGCTAACTGGATCTGTGCCTGTTACTACATCTCCATCTTTAAGATATTCGCCTGGTCCTTCATACCCATTTATTTCTATATATTTTTCACCAAGAAGTCCCATTGTATAAATAACAATTTCATTTCCTTCTTTTATTTTAAAATCTTTTTTAAGCCATATAATTACCTCAACCTGATCACCTGCATGCACTATATCAATCACCTTGCCAACTCTTATCCCACCAGCAAATATTACAGGTGCTCCAATTTTTAAATCACCTATGAAATTAAATCTTACTCTTATAGTATAGCCCTCTTCTCCAAACCTAATCTTTCCAAGAAAAAGTGTAGCTGAAATAAATATTAAAATAGCAATAAGAGAAATAATTCCTAATTTTATTTCTTGCGATAATTTCATTGCTTGCCTCCTATTTCTACCATAAAATCAGTGCACCCTAACTCCCTTAGTTTGTCCACTAATACATCAACAGCATCTCCCTGTGCAATGGCATTTACATCTAATCTAGCTTTTGTATTTGTTTTATGTAACTCACTTCCATTAAC
>CAZSCZ010000115.1:0-7317 GCA_964605455.1 uncultured Spirochaetia bacterium | reverse complement strand
AAGTGGACTGCGATACAGCTTTTTATTCCATCATACTTGCCAATTTTTGCTACTGTATTTTTGTCTCCAACACATCTTACTTTTGCAATTTTTTTTGTAGTTGTAGCAGACTTTTTCCCAACTAATTGTGCAATTTTTACTTGAACTTCATTTCCACCCGGGATACATAAAGAGATGTCAGCATTTGATTCAATAATAGCTTGCGCATAAGCTGCACAACCTGGGAATCCACAGGCACCACAGTTTGCACCAGGTAAAATCTTTTCTATTTCTTTTATTCTTGGGTCTATTTCTTGTCTAAATATTTTTGATGCTGCGCCTAAAACAAAACCAAACAAAAGACCCAATCCACCGATCCCAGCTGTTGAAATTAAAATTAATTTTAACATCTTCTCACTCCGCTATTATACCTTTGAAACATAAAAATATTAAAGATAAAATTCCTGCTATAATGAATGTAATTGGTGCACCTTTAAAGTTTTCAGGTATTTTAGCAACTTCAAGTTTTTCTCTTATACTTGCCATAAAAATTAATGCAATAGTAAAGCCCACGCCAGCCCCGAATCCATTAACAGCACTTTCTAAAAGATTAAACTTTTCGTTTATATTTAAAAAAGCAGCGCCCAGCACAGCGCAATTAGTAGTTATTAAAGGCAAATAAATTCCTAATGCATCATATAATGGTGGTGATGTCTTTTGTATTACCATTTCCACAAATTGAACTAAAGTAGCAATTACAAGAATAAAAGAAACTGTGCGTAAAAATTCAAGATTATAAGGGAGAAGCAGATACTGGTTTATAATATATGTAATAATAGAAGCAAGAGTTAAAACAAATATAACAGCCATTCCCATACCCAAAGCAGAATCAAGCCGCTTGGAAACTCCTATAAATGGACATAACCCCAAGAATCTTGAAAGGACAAAATTATTAATAAATGCTGCGCTTATTATAATTATAAGATAATGCTGCATTCTTATTACTCCTTTTTTGTTTTTAATGAATTAAAAAATCCAAGTAAAAGCCCAATTGTAATAAATGCACCTGGTGGCAAAATCATAATAATCAT
This sequence comes from uncultured Spirochaetia bacterium, assembly GCA_964605455.1. Classification (GTDB taxonomy): domain Bacteria; phylum Spirochaetota; class JAHITG01; order JAHITG01; family JAFGFC01; genus CAZSCZ01. Next base: position 6,247 of record CAZSCZ010000115.1, on the reverse strand, counting down.
AGGATTAAAATTTTTTATCTCAAATACCCAGCCATAATTAAGTAATTTGAGTGTAATAGTACCTGCTCCAAGGATTTCCCTTATTGTAGCAATTAATGTTAATGCCAATGTAAATCCAACGCCCATTCCAACTCCATCTAAAAATGAATCTATAACACTATTTTTTGAAGCAAAGGCTTCTGCTCGTCCAAGTATTATACAATTTACAACAATTAGCGGAATAAATATTCCTAAAGCTTTATGTAATTCTGGTGTATAGGCTTTCATAAAATAATCAACAGTTGTAACAAAAGTAGCAATTACAACTATATAGCTTGGGATTCTGACTTTGTCAGGAATAAAATTTTTTATTAGCGAAATAATAACATTAGAACCTGTAAGGACAAATATAACAGCAGCACCCATACCAATTCCATATATAGCTTTAGTTGAAACAGCAAGTGTTGGACAAAGCCCAAGCATTATAACAAATATAGGATTCTCTTTTATAATTCCTTTTGTAAATTCATCAAGTTTGTTCATTTTTTTACCCCAAATACTTTTTGTTTTACGAGTCTATCAATTAGAGGCGATAATGCGTTCATAAACAAAATTGAAAAGGAGACACCTTCAGGGGGTCCACCTTTAAGTCGTAAGAGGACAGTTATAAGTCCGCAACCTATTCCAAAGATAATCATTCCTTTTTTTGTAACAGGGGTTGTAACATAATCTGTTGCCATAAAGAAGGCACCAAGGAAAAGACCACCTGCAAGCAAATGAAATATAGGGTCTTGCCCAGATATAAAGGTTAATATAAATACTGTGCCAATATACGATAATGGAATGTGCCAAGATATTATTCTTCTGGCGAAAAGAAACAAGGCACCAATTAAAATAGCAAGTGCTGATGTTTCACCAATACATCCTCCGCATTTACCTATAAATAAATCTTTATAAAGATTTATTTTTGTTCCAAATTGAGAAATTAATTCTGAAGTTCCTTTAGCTTTTACAATCGCAAGAGGTGTAGCAGTAGTTACTGTATCAATATTAAATTTAAATAATGAAAAATTAGCAAGCCATTTAGGGTCAAGTGGCTGATTCCAAGTAGTCATAGCAGGGAGCCAAGCAAACATTACAAAAACTCTTCCAGCAAGTGCTGGATTAAAAATATTATATCCAAGCCCACCAAAGAGTTGTTTTACAATACCAATTGCAAAGAAAGTGGCAACAATTGGAACATAAAATGGCACATTAGGTGGCATATTAAAAGCAACAAGCAGACCGGTTATAACAGCAGACCCATCGTATATTGTAATTTTTCTACCAAGTAATTTCTGAGATATAGCCTCAGTTACAACCGCTGTAATTACAGATGCCATTTCAAGCCAGAAAGCACGGGGACCAAAAAAATATATAGAAGCTAAAAGTGCAGGTATAAGTGCAATAACTACTGTCCACATTATCGTAGCTATATTATCTTTTGAATGAATATGTGGTGATACACTTATTCTATACATTATCTCTCCTTTCTAAATTTAAGAAACACTTTACCAGTTTTTATAAATTGCACTATAGGGCGTTGCGCAGGACATACAAAACTACAACTTCCACATTCAATACAGTCTAAAATATTAAATTTTGTCATATCATCCCATTTCTCCATCTCACCTAAAATACTTAACATAGATGGATTAAGTCCCATAGGGCACACAAATACACATTTTGCACAATGTATGCAAGCTTTAAAATTTGAATAATTAACTTTCTTTGCTTCTTTCTCACTTAAAAATAGAATACCTGATGTCCCTTTGGTTACAGGAATATCTGCAGTTGAAACTGATATTCCCATCATTGGACCGCCAATTATAATTTTTCCTATATTTTCAGTTACTCCTACTTCCTGAATAATATCACTTATTGGTGTTCCTATCCTTATTTTATAATTTCCAGGATTTTTTACAATTTTACCTGTCACAGTAATTACTCTCTCAATTAAAGGTTTTTTATAAAGAACAGCTTCTCTTATTGCATAAATAGTGGCAACATTACTTACAATTACACCAACATCAAACGGTAGTCCACCAGACGGAACTTCTCTGTCTAAAATTGCTTTTATAAGCTGTTTTTCAGCTCCTTGAGGATATTTAACTTTTAAAGGCACAACAAATATATTTTCTTTTACAGGAATACTTTCTTTAAATTTTTTAATAGCCTTTTTCTTATTGAGTTCAATCCCAATAAAAACTTTTTCTACATTTAAAATCTTTTTTGCTATTTTGATACCTTCTAATATTTCATCAGTCTTTTCAAGCATAAGTCTATAGTCAGTGGTAAGATAAGGTTCACATTCAACACCATTTATTATAAGGGTATCAACCTTTTTATCTGGAGGTGGTGAATATTTCACATCAGTTGGAAAAGCTGCTCCACCCATTCCAACAATACCAGCATCTTCTATTCTTTTAAGAATTTCCTTTCTGTCCAGTCTTTCCCAATCATCTTTTGGAGGCGCCCCTATTTTAAATTCGCCTTCAAGTTTAATTACAATACACGGGGTTTTTAAGTTATTTAAAACCGGATAATTCCCAATATCTACTACTCTTCCAGGAATACTTGAATGAACATTCGCAGAAATTTTGCCATCTTTCTCACCAATAAGTTGTGCCTCTGATACAATATCGCCTTTTTTTACTACAGGTTTGGCAGGTTTACCAGTATGTTGTAATAAAGGAATTATCACTTTTTGTGGAATATGAAAATTAACAATCTCTTTATCCGCTGTAATTTCTTTATGCTCTTTAGGTTTAACTCCACCAGCACGGAATGTTCTAATTTTTAACCCTAAATACCACATAATTAATAAAGAAGTTTTAAATTATATAAATTTAAAATTATATGTCAAGAAAATTATATTATGTATTATGGGGACAGCAGAAATTTTTCATATCCAAATAAAAATAAAGAAATATAAAAGAAAAAATAAAAGGGCATATTTCTTGCAAAGGTATTGACAATTAATATTTATAAGTATATAATTTCTTATGGATGGTTAAACTATTGATAGTGTTAAATTATCACTGACAATTTAAAATTAAAATGCCAGAGCTGCGGTGCGTCTTCCCCTACTTTATATGTATTCGCCACCAATAGTTTGTAATGATATAATGATTTAATTTTTCTCTTTACTTTATTATTCTCTCCTTTGTTTTTACTATTACTTCACTACCTGTTGTCTTTATTCCACTATCTGATACTATCATATCTCTTTTTTCACTTTTGAATAGAGATTTTTGAAATTCTTCCCAATTAGTTTGGTCTAATTGTAATAATGTAATAAAGAAGTTATACCTAAAAGTAGCATACAGGTAATGGAGAGAATAATTTTTTGTAAAGGTATTTCAGGATTAACTCTACCATCCATAAGAAATTTATTGATAAGTTGAGAAAAATTAAATTTATATTCAAGTAATTGAAAAAATTTATATAGATTAAATAAATCAGGAGATACTTTGCTCTCCTCTCGTATTCCTTAAGCAATATGAATTAAGTTGTTCCGATATATTATGTGGTTAATTATAAAGAAAAAAACCGAATTATCACCTCCTTTTTTTAAAAATAAAAAGAAAAGAAAGCTCTAAATCGTATCTTCTTATCCTTTCTTTCATTTATCTCATCTATTATATATTTTTTGAAAAAGGAAAGCTTTTTCTTGTTTTATGAATATGAGAAACTGTCTTACTTAAAACATAAAACAAAACTTCTGAACACTTTTGGTATAGCTTGACAATATAAGTTATTTATCTTATCTTATAAATAGTTGCTATGAATAGAGCAAATGATTGGTTAGAACAGGCATTATTAGATTTAGAACATGCAAGAAAATCAAAGTTGCAGAGAGATTTTAACTGGAGTTGTTTTGTCTCGCAGCAGGCAGGTGAAAAAGCTGTAAAAGCATTATATCTTTCAATGAATATGGAAGGTTGGGGGCATGTAATAAAAAAACTACCTGAGGAGTTAAAAAAGGAAATGGAAGTACCCGAGGAATTGATTAAATCAGGGATGAAACTGGATAAGTTTTATATTCTAACACGATATCCGAATGGATTTGATGCAGGTAAACCTTCTGATTTTTTTGATGAAGATGATGCAGAGGAGGCAATAAAAAATGCCGAAAAGATTATTGAATTCTGTAAAAATAAAATCCATAAGTCCAGATAAGGTTATTGCTGAATTAAAGAGATGGGCAAAAAATATTGTTATTATTAGACCGGAAATAAAACGAATAGGTTATTTTTGGTCATATGCAAGAGGTGATTATACACCTGCAAGCGACCTTGATATAATCTTGATTATAAGTAAAAGTAATAAAATATTTCCTAAGCGAATAGATGATTACATAGTTGATAATATATCTGTGGGATGTGAAGTTTTTCCTTTTACAGAGGCAGAAATAGAGAAAAGAAAAGGTAAATATAAAAATGGCTGGATTGATACAATAATAAAAGAGGCTGTCTGGATATTATAAAATAATTATACTTTAAGGAGTTATGGGGAGGAGGGTTGAAAGTAAGTATTTATCTTGACAAAAAAATATAATTGAATAAAATAAGTAATATGAAAGAATTAAAACCATTACCAGTAGGAATACAGACATTTAGAGATATTATAAAAGGGGGATATCTGTACATAGATAAGACAAGATATATATATGAGATGGTAAAGACACCAAAAGGGGTATATTTTCTTTCCAGACCAAGGAGATTTGGTAAGTCCTTGTTAATATCCACACTTGCAGAGATATTTGAAGCTAATAAAGAATTATTCAAAGGGTTATGGATATACGGAAGTGATTACAAGTGGGAGAAACATCCAGTAATCAAGTTTGACTTTTCTTTAATGATAGCAGATACGAAAGAAGAGTTAAAGGGGTTACTCAAAAAGAGGATACATAGCATAGCAAGAAAGAATGGGATAGAGTTAGAAGATGGTATTTATACAGCGATGCTGGGGGATTTACTGGAGAGATTGATAGAGAAGAACGGTGGTAGGAAAGTAGTGGTGCTTATAGACGAATATGATAAACCAATAATAGACCACATAGAAGATGTGGATAAAGCAGTAGAGATGAGAGAAGTATTGAAGGCATTTTACACAGTGTTTAAAGGTATGGATGAGTACATAAGATTTGTATTATTAACAGGGGTGAGCAAATTTTCCAAAGCAGGAGTATTCAGTGGTTTGAATAATTTAGAAGACATCACAATGGTTGACAGATATGCAATAATGCTTGGGATAACGCAGGAAGAGATGGAGAAGTATTTTGAAGGTTATATAGAAGAACTTGGCAAGGTGGAAGGATTAAGCAAAGAAGAGACATTGGGAAAGATACGGGAATGGTACAATGGATATTGCTTTAGCAGGAATTGTGAGAGGGTATACAATCCATTTTCAACATTAAGGTTATTTAAGGAGAAAGTATTTACAAATTACTGGTTTGAGAGTGGGACACCGAGTTTTCTGATAAAGTTAATGAAGGAGAAAGAATTTGATGTAACAGAGATACCAATAGAGATAAATGAGATAGAATTTACAGTGTATGAGGTGGAAGAATTAGATGTGCTTCCATTATTATTTCAGACAGGGTATTTGACCATAGTAGGGTATGATAAGGAGCATAATAGGTATAGACTTGATTATCCGAACAAGGAGGTAAGGGAAGCATTTAATGAAGTGTTATTGAAGTCATATACAAGGGAAAGGTAAGGGGAGCAATAATAGATGATTTAGTAGATAGCATAAAGAATGGGAAAGTGGATAAATTTTTTGAGATACTTGAAAGGATATTTCATCAGATACCGTATGAGATAAGAGTAAAGGCGGAGAAATATTATCAGAGCATATTTTATTTGATATTCGTATTGATAGGGGTGGATATAGATACAGAAGTAAGGACGGATGTAGGACGGATAGATGCGGTAATAAAGTATGGTGATAAGGTGTATATATTTGAGTTTAAGATAGGAGGCAGGAAAGAGGAGGCAATGGAGCAGATAAAGGAGAAAAGGTACTGGGAGAGGTATGAGGGTAAAGGGAAGGAGATAGTGTTGATAGGAGCAGGATTTAAGGTAGAGCGTAAGGAAGGGGAGGAAGTGATAGAATATGAGAAGTTGAAGGTTTAAAGTTTATGGCTTGAGTTGCCAGGGGGCTGGGGACGGTGCACAACTTTGTTAATTTTGTGGATAGTTTTTAGTGCTAAGTGCTAATG
>CAZSCZ010000114.1:0-7331 GCA_964605455.1 uncultured Spirochaetia bacterium | reverse complement strand
AACTTTATCATATGCCTCACCCACAGCATCATCAAGTGTTGTTCCAACAATTTTATATTCAAAAATAGAATAAGCAATTAAAAGCAATGTATGGCCCCCTGAAACAATCAATCCTATATAAGGAAATTTAGGTTGATTTTCTGAAAAAAAATTAGCATACAAATGAGCAATAAGATGATTTACACTTACAATAGGCTTATTTAAATAGAGTGAAAGTGATTTAGCAAAGGAAACACCAACCATAAGTGAGCCAACAAGCCCTGGCTGATTTACAACTGCAATTACATCAATATCATTCAGATTTAATTTAGCTTTATTCAGTGCTTCCTGCAAGATATTATTTATTGTAGTCAAATGGATTCTGGAAGCAATTTCAGGGACCACTCCATAAAATTTTTTATGAAATTCTGATTGTGAAAGAACAATATTTGAAAGCACATATTTTCCTTCTTTTACAATACCAATAGAAGTCTCATCACAGGAAGTTTCTATGCCAAGGACAATCATTTAATTATTTAACTTCCTTCTTTTTTTCTCTCTGCATTTTTTCTTTCAAATATTCTGCCTCCATTGAAGAGCCAGAGAAATATAAGTCCAGTCTTTTTTCTTCTAACTCTCTTTGCAATTTTGCGTTCTCTTCAAGGATTCTCCATTCAGATTCATCATTTATAGCGGCTTCATATTTAGTAATAGCAGGTTCATATTCTACACGGATGTCCTTCACATAAGTAACAAAATCACCACCAATTTCTTGCGGTGACTTATATATCACAAGTGATTCAAATTTAAGATAAGGCTCATATTGAGGATAGAGATGTGGTTTTACAAGGTCACGTTTTTTCAATTCTTTTATATAATTCGGATTTTCCCAAGTTAACTTCCTCCAGCCCTTAAAAAAGAGATGCCCAAAATTTATACTTTTGTATTTACCATTTTGGTCTAACATTCTCACTTCAATTGAGTTTTTATAATTTCTTCCTGAAACCCAAATTGAAATAGATTTAATTGGACCAACATTTCGTAAAATCCCTTCACCTTCTTTTGCATAAAATACACTTACAGGATATAATGGATAAATCTGTGCCCAATCATTCCCATGAGAATATTCAAAGTTTATTCTTATTCCAAGACATTTATCAAATTTTATATCAGTATCAAGTTTTGTTGGATCTACTTTAACAATTTTCACATCTGAAAGGTTTCTACATTTTGGTATATCAGAGTATCCTGAAAGTTTTATTCTCCATTTTTCTATTGAAAGTTCTGGTGGAAGATTAGCAAAATCAATCAAAATTTTTTCAGCAGGTTTTCCAACACCATATTCTACTGTAGCAGGTGTAGGTGTAGATGCGGTTTCAGCAGGCTGAGTTTGTTGTGCCCAAATACCTGGTATTAAAATTAAATTAAAAATCGCTACTAAAATTATTGTTCTCCTTAACATTTTAGTTTACCTCCTTGTAATGAAATTTTTTTACGATCTCTGATGCAAATACAAGTCTGATATTCTTCTCTTTTAATTCAGGTAAAATATCATATAAAACTTTTAATGTATTTTTTCTATTTATATGACCAATACCAACTGCTTGACCCTGTTTTAATGCAATTTCTATAAGCTTGTTCATTTGTGATTTGACATAATCGTAATCATCTTTATTATCAAGAAAAATATCTCTCACAGCATATGGAACATTAAGAAATTCTGCTATTTCTTTTGTTACGCTTTTAGGTGATGTTAAACTATCAATAAAAAATAAACCTTTTTCTTTTATTTTCTGCAAAACAAACTTCATTGTGCGTGTATCACTGGTAGCCCTACTTCCCTGATGATTATTTACGCCTACCGCATAAGGCACAGTTGAAAGCATTTTTTCCATTATATCATAAATTTCCTGTTCGGCCATATCAGTCATAATTTCATATTTCATTAACGGAATAAGCCTTTTTACATATTTTTCAGGTTCCATTGGCATATGCAATATAACCTCTTTTCCAGCATCAAAAATCTTTTTAGCAATACTTCTTGAACGCTGAAGTGCTGGCAATACAGATATTGTAATCTTTGCAGGAAATTTAATGAATTCATCTGTTAGTTCATTACCATAACCAGCATCATCAATTATTATTGAAATCTTTGGAGAAAACTGTTTATGCTTCTTAAGAATATTAATTGTAGATATTATCTTACCATTATGAGCAAGCAGTATTCTTAAATTCAATCTATCCGATTCTTCTCTAATTGAATATTCTTTTAATTCGCAGCTGGTACTATTTGCAATATTTTGAATAAATTCTAAAAAAATTTTTAGCTGCTTTTCAGAATTAATAATTATATCAATTCTATAAAGGTCATCTGTTGCTGTGTAACTTATATTATGATTCTTTAACTGCCAAAGAACACTTTTTAAAATTTCTCTTCTTTTATTTGATTCAAATGATTTAATTGAATTATATTTAAAAGCAACAAAGAACGAAACAAAAAACAACAAAATAAATGTAATTAAAAGAAATTTATTATACTCTTTTAAACTATTGCCTGATTTTACCACACTATTTTTTACTCCTTACAATCTATCATAAACACAAAGAACTTCCACTGCTTTTTTAAGCTGCACATCATCTTCCAAATCAACAATTGCTTCATTCATAGTTTTTGTCTCATTTATTTTAGATTTTACGAGCCTCCTTACTAATTTATAATCGGCGTCTAAACCTTCAGAATTTAATTTTTTCGTTAACTCTTCTATTAATTTTTTCTGCTTCTCTTTATCAAGTTTTGAAAAATCTTTATGTTTTTTAAGAAATTTTAAAATATAATTTCCTTTCAATATTTTACCAATTAACTCTATCTCATATTTCTTAAGCTTTGGAAAATCAACTTCAATATTTGGCTTAATTCCAGTATTATGAATACAAACACCTGAAGGAGTATAATATTTAGCTGTAGTAATAGCTACTGCAAGGTTATCATCCAATTCTCTTACAGTTTGCACAACACCTTTTCCAAAAGTTTTTGTTCCAACAACTATGGCACGTTTATTATCTTTCAAAGCGCCTGTCACAATTTCTGAAGCTGATGCACTTCCCTCATTTACAAGCACAACCATTGGAACATCAGTGCAGTATTCAATTGAAGATGCATAATATTCCCTGTTCTGTTCTTGCACCCTGCCTTTTGTAGAAACAATTATTCCTTTATTTAGAAATAAATCAGCTACTTTCCAGGCAGTATAAAGTAATCCACCTGGATTATTTCTAAGGTCAAGAATAATGCCATCAAGTCTCTTTTTATCAAATTTTCTTAAAACTTTTTCAAGTGCATTGGGAGTTTCTTCAGCAAATGTTGTAATTTTTATATAGCCAATTTTTTTACCTTTCTCTTGAATAATTTTTGAAAATACACTTTTAATATTTATGATCTCACGTTTAAGCCTATATTTCACAGGCTCTTTTAAGCCCTCACGCATAATCCATAATGTAACATAAGTTCCCGGGGTTCCTCGTATTTTTGATACAGCTGTATTTAAACTCATACCTTTAGTAGATTCATTATTTATTTTAACAATCACATCACCAGGTTGAAGTCCTGCTCTGCTTGCAGGTGTCCCATCTATCGGAGCTATTATTGTTAATGCTTCATCTCTAATTGTTATGATAAATCCAACACCACCAAATCTTCCTTTTGTCTCTATTTTTAATTCCTTATACCCTTCTTTACGCATAAATCTTGTATATGGATCTTTTAGAGAAGCCAACATCCCATCTATTGCACCATAAATCAACTCCTTAGGATTAGGCTCATCAACATAAGTAGCTTCAACAAGACTTAATACCTCATTAAAAATTTTTAAATTTTTATAAAGGTCCTCATTCGCTTTACTTATTCCTGAATAATATTTAGAAGTTAAAATCCATAAAAGTGTAACAAAAATAAGCACCGCAATCCATATTCTTCGTTCTCTTTTATCCATTGAATCTTCCTCCTTTACATAAAAGAGATTGTTAGGTTAGGAAATTATAATTTAATACATATAAACAATTAAAACATTGCCATTTTCCATTCTATTTTTCCGTCTTGGAATCTTGAGAACCTAAACTTTCCTTTTTAATCTCTATCTTCTTTCCACTGGGAATATAGCAATATCTGCAACCATGAATAATTACTTTTGGACGTGGTTTTTTTTCATACATCTCAGCATAAAGACTATCATAAGGCTTAAGCTCTGCACCACATAATGGACAGAACCTCTTTCTTAATTCATCTGGCCTTTTAGGTGCCTCAATATCTTCCTCTTCACCTTTTAATTCAATCTTTGCATTGTTTATCTTCCTTTTATCTTCTATCTCATAGTATTTTACAAGTAACTGCAAAAAAATAGCAACAGCAATTATAATTCCTAAAAATATAGAAATAATTTCCATTTTAATTTAAAATATCTCCAATCTTTTCCTTTATTCTTTTCCATTCTTCTATACATTTTCTTATCTCAGGTTGACTAACACTAACTTTAATATAACTCTTAATTTTTAGTTTATCAATAAGTTTTTTTTCATCAGGATTAAAAAATAGCAAATTGTATTCAGATGCAAAATTTTTTATCTTGTTTTCATTACTTATAAGAATTACTGGTATCATATATTTAAGTGCTATAACAGCAGGATGATAACGCATACTTATCAATAGTTTTGAATTTTGAATAATCTTTGCTAAATAATTAATGTCACCATTATAAATCCATACATTATTACCAAGATATTTTTTTAATGCAGGAAAATCTTCTGGCATAATAATAAAAATTTTATCATCTAACTTGTTTAAAATTGAAATTAAATATTTAATATTTTTGCAAGGTTTTAATACAATCACTGTATTGCTATTTTTTCTTCCTCTACATCTTTTTATAGAAAATAAAAATCCGATATCACAGGTATAAAATACATTTTTGTTAGTTGTGAATTTCAAATAACTTTGTTTATCTCTAAACACAGTAATTTCAGAATGTTTTATCAAATATTTAAAAAGGAAAAAATTTAACATACACCTTAAATCTGCAATATCTATGCTTAAAGAAATAATTTTACCCTGTCTTAAAATAAAAATAAGATTTATTAAAAAATAATAAAAAAAACTTAGACAACCTGTCTTATCCTGAAATATTCCACCAATATTTATAACAACATCTCCTTTTCTAATAATTGTAAGTAATTTGAGCAAATTATATCTGGGAGATAAATAACAAATTTTATTTGTGTTATGATAAGTCTCAAGTAATTTCAAAACCTGCTTATGCAAAATATCATCACCAAAATTTTTAAATCCAAAATATCCATTTAAAAATATTTTCTTCATAACTTTTGAAAAATACCCCAAATAAATCTCTGTATATGCTTATAAAATTTCAAAAAAATATAAAAAATAAATATACTAAAAATTACACCTAAAACTATTCCATAACATGTTCTTATTACTGTAATTATAAATGGTGTATGCAAATGCAAAAATGAATTTAATGTTGTGCTTACACCTATAAGCCCTAAAAGATAAAATATAAAATAATTTTCTTGAATAAATTTACTTCTTTTATAAAAAATAAATAAAAGAGAAAGAGCAGGATAACCTATCAGGAATTCTTTGAATCTTGGCCTTATCACAAATACTTTTTCAAGAAATTCTCTAAATTTTATTTCTAAAGAATTAGAATGAAAATTATAATTACCTGAACGTAAAATCATAATAAAAATAAGTATCCCAAAAACTGTCATCAATATAAAATCTTTCCATTTTAAAGATAATGCTAACTTCTCTGTTTGATAGTAAAAAATTTGAAATATTGTAATTATGAAAGGAAGTAAGAACATAATTTTAATTCCATAAATATTTGTGAATCCAAGATAATTTTTGTAATCCATTAAATATGCCGAAATAATTACACAAAGAAAAAATAGATATTCAATAAATCGTAGATAAGTATTAAGATTAATATTATTATCTTTCTGTAATTTAAAAAAATATCTGTTAAGCAAAATAATCCCTAATATAAGAATTAAAATTTGAAACAACCCAAGAGAACACAAAAGTGAAATAAAAAATATTAGAAACAACAAAAATTCACTTCTATAGCCAGTCAAATTTAACATATAAATTATTGAGATAAAAATAAAAAGAATTTTCCATAAAAAGAAAATTTCTGTTTTTGTAATATTTAGCATAACCTCATCTATAGAAGCAAATTTTAATTTATATTTTATCAGCTTATTTTTTAATTGAAAAACCAAGTTCTTAAGTTTAAGTGGTTTTAGTTTCCCTTGAACATATATTTTTTTTATCCAGATTATTCTAACATTTCTATCAATTATTGCTCTAAAATTTTCATCAATAAATTTTCTTATTTCATTATCTGAATTAATGGTCTTTAAAAAAGAATGAATTTTAGCAATAGATTCTGCATTTTTATCAAAAGTTTTTATAAAGTAATTACTCCCTTTTTTTATAAGAAATCTATCAATTTTTTTTTCAACTGGAATTTCTTTGATATAAAAGAAATTCCACCCAGCCTTTGTAAAGTCTTCTCTATGTAATGGTTCATACTCTATTTCCATATTTTTAAGTGAATTATAATTATAATCAAATTCAAAGAAAATGTAATTATTGTAACTAAATTTATTACAATATTCAGGTAATTTCCGAATTTTTTTATATATTTTTTTAGGAATTACTATATAAATAAAAGAATTTTTAAACTTTTTTCTAATTTTAGGAAAAATCTTTTGTGCAATGACTCCTTTTAAAAGCATTGCATCATTAAATTCTGATAGAAAATTTGAAATTTTTGTTGGTTTTTTAAAACAATTATAAATTCCAAGATTTTTTAAATCCTTAAGATATGAAACGAAATTTTTGTTTTTATTAAACATTTGGTAATCATCTATAATATCTTGGTATTCAATTAAAAGTGCGATTTTATAAAACTTAAAATCATTGTAAATTCGTATAACAAGGACAGGGATTACAAGAATTCCAAAAAATATAATTATCCATTTAATACGCATCAGTTAATAAGAGTTATTGCTTTTAATCTATAATTTTGTAAAATATAGCTGTTCTAATATCCGCTGTATTTCACTCATCTATCTCAGTGTGAAATTCAAGTTTATATTTCACACTTACGCGAATAATCACATTCACTAATAATATTATTATTGTTATCTTTTTTGTCAAGTAATAGAAGAGTCTGTTGAAAAAATATTTTATAATTGTTTTTATATCAAAAATTATATAAAATAAAATTTTATTTTATATATGCATTAACAATATGTAATATATTGATAAAAAA
>CAZSCZ010000113.1:0-7415 GCA_964605455.1 uncultured Spirochaetia bacterium | reverse complement strand
ATGTTCTAAAAATAATTATTATTTCATTATTGTGGTTTGTATTTCATCTTCCACTTTTATGGCTTTTATTTGTTCTTTTTTATTCTGGGGTCTCTAATATCTTTATATATTTTGGCATTTTAATTATAATCTTTTTCTCTCCAATATCGTTTGGCTCAAGCTACTATATTCTCCAAATAGTAAGTCAATATTTTTCTTCTGAAAAATTTATATTATTCAATAAATATGTATCTGCATCAGAGATAAAATTTTCAATATTTTTTAAAGGCATAAAAAAATTCTTTTTTAAAAGTCTGGTTATAGTTCTTCTAAATCTGCTAATTTCTTTATTTCTTTATATTAACCTAACATTCTACTGGAAAGTTGTAGTATCCATATCTCCTTTAATTGGACTTTTTCTTACAGGTGTGGTTTTCTGGATTATAATTATATATTTGTTGACACTTAATTATCTCCTTCCTCTTTTAATAACAAAAAATATAAATATTTTCAAAGCATTTTATCAGTCTTTCTTACTTGTAATTGATAATTTATTTTATACTCTGGGTGTATCTTTATTTTTGGTTTCACTTTTAATTATAATGGTATTCACAGTAGCAGGATTTGCTATTGTATTCTATGGTATCTTTTCATTGTTTCAGATATTTTCAATGTTAATAATTTATCAAAAGTATGATGAAACACTGCAACACAGGGATGAAAAAAGGACAATGCGAAATTTAGTAAAACCTTGGGATTAAAAATAAACTATAACATTTGACTTTAAGTACAATAATGAATAAATTCATTTTTATAATAAATGGCAAAAGATTGGAAATTTTCACATATTTTAACAGTAAAGTCATCTGCAGGAGCTGGAAAAACTTATAATCTTGCATTACGATATCTTCAATTACTTCTATTAGATAAATCTATTGATACGCCTGTTAAAAATTGGGTCCCCAATATTGTTGCTATTACATTTACAAATAAAACTGCATCTGAAATGCGTTCCCGTATAATTGACTGGATGAAACGAATAATACTTGATATTCCTTTCAAAAATTCTGATAAAAAACCAATTAATGAGATTAAAAAGTCTATCAGTATTATTGATGTAACAAATAATAAAATAAAAAATATTGAATTTGTAAAGCTAACTGAAAGTGAAATCTCTAAGACTATAAGAGAAAATTTTGAAGCATTGCTAAAAAATTACCACAATTTTAAAGTTGGAACAATTGACAGTTTTGTTAATCTTATTTTAAAAGCTTCTGCATTTAAGTTAAATCTTCCGCCTGATTTTGATATTGTTATAGAATCCTCTTTCTATATTGAAATTGTTCTTCAGGAAATTTTACAAAAAATACTTGAAGACAAAAATATAAAAGCAAAGTTTGATAATTTTTTGGAAAATTATATTGAAATTGAAGGCAAGGATGTTAAATGGATACCTAAAAGTTTTTTAAGAAATATAATCTCTAAATTCTGGGAAGAGGAAACAAAAGAGAATAAAGAATTTATATCTACATTTAATATAAAAATGGTGGAAAACATTCAGGAAGAGATAAAAAAGAATTTTATAAAGATATTAACATATTTAAAGACAGATAAAGGGATAAAAGCTGATAAAAAATTTATATTTGCACTTGAAAATTTCTTAAATGCAAAAAAATTTGAATTAAAAGATAGCAAATACTACATTAAGCAGACACTACACGAATGTTTAAACAAAGGGAGTGCGGTTCCTGATGAGGAATACGAAAGATTATGGAAAAATACATTAAAATTATTTTCGTCATTTGTGGAATCTATATCTGAATCAAAATTTTCTTCTTATATTGATATTTACAATTTATTCAAAAAAAATCTTAAAAAAGAAATAACTTATCGGAGAAAAATTATTTTGATAGAAGAATTAAATAAATTACTGCAAGAGATAATTCACAGTAAAAGCTTTATTCCAGAAATATACTATGCACTTGCTGAACGATACTTTCATTTTCTTATAGACGAATTTCAGGATACAAATCATCTTCAATGGAAAAATATTGAAATACTTATAGAAGAAGCATTAAGTAAAGGTGGGACACTTTTTTTAGTAGGAGATAAAAAACAGGCAATATACCGATGGCGTGGCGGAAAATCTGAACTTGTTGATGAGGTTATAGAAAAGAATCAATCATCACCCATCTATGAACTTAACCTTGATACAAATTTCAGAAGTAGTGAATATATAGTGAAATTTAATAATATAGTTTTTAATCCTAAAAATATACGAACTCTTATTGAAATTGTGATGAAAGAAAATCTAACTTCAAATAAAGAAAAAGTTCTTCAAACATATAAAAATTCTACTCAAAAATTTTTAGAATCAAAAAAGGACCAAGGTTATGTATATATAGAAAAAATTATTAAAAGGAATGATAATGGTGAATTTCAAGACACATTTCTGAAACAGGAACGAAATGAAATAATAAAAGAAAAATTTATAAAATTAATTCAACAAATAAGAGCACGGAATGTCTTTCAAAATAAAGATATTGCAGTTCTTGTCAGAAAACGAGAGGAAGCTGAAATAATTGTTAAGGCTCTACTTGAAATAGGAATAAGTGTTGAATCAGAATTTACTGTAAATGTAAAAAATAATCCTTTAATAAAAGAAATCATAAGTTTTCTTCAGTTTATAAATTCACCTGACGATGACCTTTCATTTGCTGGGTTTATAACAGGGAAAATTTTTCAACAGAAAACTAAAATTTCTAAAGATGAAATTTTTAAATGGATGACTGAAAATAAAATAAAAAATTCTTCTATTTATTCACTTTACAAAATTTTTAGGAATGACTATCCTGAAATCTGGGATACACATTTTGAAATATTTTTCAAAAATGCCGGATATTTGCCATTATATGAATTTATCATTCTTCTATTAAAAAAGTGGGATGTTTTACAAAATTTTCCAGAAGATGCAATTTATTTTTTACATATATGTGAAATTATAAAACAGCGTGAAGGTATTGGTGAAAACAATTTTACAAGTTTTTTACAATTCTGGAATAAAGAGGTAGGAGAACCTTATGGACTTAGTCTCTCACCTACTGCCAATCCTTTTCTGCTAAAAACTACAGAAGGAGCAAATGCAGTAAAAGTATTAACAATCCACAAAGCAAAAGGATTGGAATTCCCTGTTGTTATTCTTCCATTTCTTAAAATAAATACTTTCCCACCGCCTGATAATAAAGATAAAGCCCAGTTTTTTTTCAGTGAAAGAGATAATTTAAAGCTTTTATATATTAAAAAAAATTTTATAAATTATTCACAACATCTGAAACATCTCTATTTAGAAAAAGAAATGGAATACTTAATAGATGAACTTAATAATATGTATGTGGCTTTTACGCGAGCTGAAAAAGAGCTATATATTTTGCTTACTGATTCAAGTCCCAGATATAAAAATTATCTGATTGATTACATCTTTAATATAGAGGAGCTAAAAAAATATAAAAAAAATAATGAAACAATTGAAATTGGAAAAAAATATGAAAAATCATCAATCTCATCAAATATTATCAGCGAAGATAAATTAATATTTGATGATATAGGTAATGACATTAAATGGATGGAAAAAATAAAAACAAAACTTGAGGAACCATTAAAGGTTTCAAAAAATCAAATTTTTGCCAAAAGAAAAGGTGATGTTGTTCATTACATTCTTTCTTTAATAGATAGATTACCAGATGATTATGATAAATTTCTTGATGAGTGTATTGCTATAGGAATTGCAAAATTTAATTTTCATTCGTACAAAGAAGAGATAAAACATATAATTTTTAGTTTCTTTGAAAATTCTGATTTTAAAAAATTCTTTTTACCAGGAAAAAATGAGATAGTATATACTGAAAAAGAAATAGTAGGCACAGATGGTGAAGTTTATAAAGTTGACAGAATAATAATCTCTAATGAGCACATTGATGTTATTGATTTCAAAACTGGTGAAACTCATTCACCAGAGCATATAAAACAGATAACAAATTACGCAAATCTTTTAAAGAAGATTTATCCGGATAAATCAATAAGGAAATATTTACTTTACATTGATGAGAACGAAGTAAAAATTGTAGTATGAGAAAAATATATTACATACCACTTGGCACAGATTTTATAGAAGAGCTTAGTAATTTTATCTTGCGAGATGGAAAAGCTTTATCAGAAATAGCAATTGTTTTTGCTGGCAAAAGACCATCTATTTATTTACGAAAAAAGTTTGCGCATATATATTCCTCACCATTTTATTCTCCGCATTTCTTCTCTATTGAAGAATTTATTGATTACATTGCTAAAAAAAAATATAAAGATTTTACAGACTTAGAATATGTTGATGCAATTTATCTTTTGTATCAATCTATCCAATCACTTAAAGAATTTAATACACATCCGTTCAGGCAGATGGGACTGGGAGAATTTTTTTATTGGGGCAAGTATATACTGGATTTCATAAATCAACTTGATGTTGAAAATATCTCTGATGATAAATTACATTCAGTGGAAAAAAATGCTGAGATAGGATATGATGTGCCTGAAAGTGTAAATGAATTATTACAAAGAATAAGTGTTTTGAGAAAAGAATTTCATAAAAGACTTGAAGAAAATAAATTTTTTACACGAGGATACAAATATTTGTGCGCCCTGGAAATTATAGATAAGATTGGTTTTCAGGAATTTAAAAAAATATATTTTGCAGGTCTTTTTGGTTTAACAGGAGCAGAAAAAGCAATTATAAAAAAAATCTGGCAAAAGGATAAAGCAGATATAATATGGGAAGGGGAACCAGAAAATTGGCAAATACTTAAAAATTTACTATTATATTTTAATGCAGAACTCCAAAAAATCCCTGCACAAAATATAATCTCGCCTAATATTAAAATTTATTCTGGTTTTGATATTCATTCAGAAATTATAAAAGTCTACAAAATTCTAAAAGAAACAAAATCCTATAGGACTGTAATTGTTTTACCAGCGTCTGAGTCTCTTTTTCCATTACTGAGTTTTGCAATTGATAGACTAAATATAAATTATAACATCTCACTCGGATATCCGCTTTTAAGAACTTCTCTTTTTGATTTACTCTCAAATATAATAAATGCACAAATAAGTAGACGAAAAGGAAATTTATATTCAACAAAAAATTATCTGGATGTGTTATTACATCCTTTTGTAAAAAATTTAAATCTTGAAATAAATATACGAACACTTGTCTATCAAATAGAAAAAGCACTAAGCGGTGAAATTTTGGGAAGTCACATCGCAAATAAAGTATTTATAAAATTAGAAGAAATTGAAAATGAGAAAACAATTTTTAGTTTAGAAGAAAAATCAAAAGAAATAATAAAAAAAATTCACATTATATTTTTTAAAAACTTGGAAAATTTTACTACTCTATATGAAATTGCAGAAAGAATTGAAGAGGTTCTTGATTTTGTTCTTGAATATACGCCTGTCCGCTCCTATGTTCTTTCAGGTGAAATATTTAAATTAATTTTTGAATCCCTAGATAAGTTAAAGAACACAAAATTCAGCAAAAAAATATTTGTTCAGAATAATGATGAAGAAAACAGACGGGCAATATGTGATTTTATATTACAATATTTAAAAACAGTTTCGCTACCATTTGAAACAAAACCTTTAGAACCTTTGGAAATAATCGGAGTGCTTGAGACAAGAAACATAAGTTTTGATACAGTAATAATGCTTGATGTAAATGAGGGTATAATTCCTGAACCTAAAAAGATTGACCCACTTGTGCCTTTAGGGGTATATGAGCAACTTGGTATTCCTTCACCTGAATATAACGAAGAAATTTATCGTTACTATTTCTATAGATTAATAAATTCAGCAAAAAATGTGCATCTCCTTTACATAGATTCTGAAGATAAGCCAAGAAGTAGGTATATTGAACAAATTTTATGGAATAAAGAAAAAAGTAAAAAGAAAATTGATATTATTAAAGTTGAAAAGTCAATATATAGAATAAATTTAAAACCACTGGAGCAATTACCTGAAATTAAAAAAACAGAGAAAATTATTGAAATTCTCAAAAATAGAAAATATTCTCCATCAGAAATTGATAATTATCTTCTCTGCCCAGTATTTTTTTATTACAAACATATACTGGGTTTTGAACCTAAAAAAGAGATATCCGAAGATATTGAAGTCACAGATAGAGGACTCATTATTCATTCTATTTTAAATGATACATTTAATGAATTTAAAAATATAGAAATAACTCCTTCACTATACAATAAAATTTTAAATAAAATGATGGAAATGATAGAAAAACACTTTAGAAATAAAGTCATTACAGGAGAATATTATCTTTTCAAAAAAATTACAGAATATAAACTAAAATTATTTCTTGAAAAAGATGTAATTGAAGCAAAAGAGAAATTTAAAATAAAATATTTAGAACAAACAATAGAGGACAAAATAAATATTGATAATATTTTTATAAATTTTAAAGGGCGTATAGATAGAATAGACTTTTACCCATCAAATAATGAATACATAATAATAGATTACAAAACTGGGGGTAGTCAGCAATATAAGCAGAGCGCAGTTATAAATACAGATTTTAATTCTATTGAAAATATACATAAAAATATTAAAACTCTACAATTACCTATTTATGTATATCTATTTCACAAAAAATTCAATGTGTCAGTAAAAAACATTAATGCTAAATTAGTATTACTTCAGGATAACTCTGAAGAATTATTATTTAAAAAGAGATTTTTAGCTGAACGAGAAAACATTGAAAAAAGATACATAGAAGGTGTAAAAACAATTCTTAGAAATATACTTGATACATCAAAGCCATTCAAGCCATACGATGACGAATACTGTTCCACATGCGAATTTAATAATTTATGTCATATATAGTTAGCAATTCATTCATTATCTCAATTCCTACTTTAAGATTATCTTTATTTAATCTTTCATTATATTCAATAACAAGTTTTTCCGCATTCTTTAGATTACCTATATAAAACTGTTTCAATAAAATGAATGGCATATAATTTTTTTGTTTTTTAATCTATAAAATTTATTTCAAATGTCAAGAAAAAAGAGATGGCATACCTATTGAATTTATAGAAATTTTCTTTTCGGCTATTTTATTACGATTTCATTCATTATCTAATTGATATAATGCCAGAAATATCATTTTATTTATTAGCACTAAAATTAAGAAAATTTATTTTGAATAAGAAAAATATAAATTATCGTTGAATTATAAATTTTATATATTTTACATTCCCTTTGCTATCTTCAGCTATCGCTATATATACACCACTTGGTAAAGGCTTACCTGAACTATCAGTACCATCCCATATTATCTTGTGCTCTCTATCTGGATTCTTTAACTCCCTCTCCTTTTT
>CAZSCZ010000112.1:0-7448 GCA_964605455.1 uncultured Spirochaetia bacterium | reverse complement strand
TATCCTTTTTCCAGACATTTTTCTACAGCTTCTCTATCCTTTTTGCTATAAAGGAAAAATTCACTAAATCGTATCACCCCATTAGAGCCACCTAATCTATGAAGAAAATCAAATATAGTAGTTATTTGTTCAACACTAAATGGAGGGCGTGCTTGTTGTCCATCTCTAAAAGTAGTATCAGTAATCCATATGTTTTCCGGCATATTATATGGTTCAATCATAAAATCAAACCTTATCTTAGGTGGTTCGTCATATGGAAAAATATCTCTATAAAGTTCAGGTTCTTTAACATCTACAACATTATATTTTCTTGTAATTCCCATTGTTTCCTCCTTGTATATTATGCATAATCAGCAGGAATTCATCAAGCAAGTAATAATTAAAGCACTTTAATTTAATTAATCAAATATTCTCTGTATTATAATAAAAAAAATAGCAAAGTCAAGTTTACTGGTAACAATTCAGATTTTCTAAAAAAAATGGAGGAACAGGATTTTAGTCCTGTTGAAATATAGAATATAACAAAAATAAATCTCTGTTTGTAGAGAACAGGTATGCTTGTTCCTTAATGACGAATGAATGCTTAATTTTAAGCACTGTGAACTATGCACAAAGTTAATAAAGTTGTGCACCGTCCCCATTAACATTAATATCTTGACAAAGTAATTTAATTGTAGTAATATTACATAACAAATTGTTATTATGGAAATAATTCATATTTTCAAGAATATAAATAGCAAGAATTTAATTTTGACTTACTTATTTGTAAATCTTATAATAATTTCTCTGGTGATAATTCTTATCCCGCTCTGAGTGTAAGTGTTTTTATTCACTTCAAAAAAATCTAAGGAGGATACAAAAGATGAGTAAAAAATTATTTGTAATTACATTTTTAATTTTTACAATTTCTTTTCTTTTTAATTGCAGCAAAGATACTAATCTAAATCCAATATCCACAGATAATTCAGACGAAACAGGTCAAATTACATTTAATTTCAAGCAGACAACACCTGAAGTTGCTTCTGGTGTAGTAATTATTACACGGGGAAGCAAAAGTTATCAGAAACCCATCATAATAGAAAACAATCAAGGTTCTGTCACATTCTACAAAATAAATGTAGGCAAATGGCATATTCGTGTTGAATTATATGACATTGACAATGATTTGATTTATGATGGTGAAGATGATGCTGTAGTAAACAGGAATCAGACAACAACAGTAACTATAGTTGTTCAACGAGTCGCTGGTAATTTAGAGGTAAATGTAATCGTTCCTGAATTAGTATTATGGAATAAACTTGGTTCAAAAGAAGAGGTTGAAAATAGTGAAGTAGGTCCTGGATTAGTATATAACCAACGTGGTGGTGGAATTGGATATCTTGAAGGGATGTTTGGAAATGCGATTTGGTTAGATAATACATCAGGTGGTAAATATTGTATAAGATTAGATAATCAATCAGATGTATTGAATCCTGAATCTGGCTGTTTAGAGATATGGTATTGGCAAGCAGAACCACCTGACGCCTTTCATTATGGAATTTATCGTATCTGGAATGGTCCATGGGGGTCAGGTGATGATATAAATGGTATTTCTATTTTTGTTGCAGACCCTGACGCTACAGCAGGCGGTGCTTGCGGTTATCTGTTCTGTTTCAGAGTTCTGTTTGGTAACAATGGTTATCCACGAAATATGGTTTATCTTAAAACTTCACTAAAAGAACATGCAGATTATTTTAACAACAAATGGACGCATCTGGCTTTTGTATGGGACCGAAATGGAGATGAAAAATTAAAGGTGTATGTAGATGGTGTAAAGCAGACAATAGTTGCAAATGGAAGTGAATCTAGTTTACCTGCATGGGTATATTCAACAAATGGTGGTGCAGATAATTTCACGGCTTATTGGGGAAATAGTGTTAGTGGAAAGGCAGATATATGTAGCGGACAGGACCGTAATTATGCACGAAAGTTCAAATTGGATAATCTAAAAATTTGGAATGCCCCAAAATCTGATTTTTCTGATAGGTTTATTGAATAAAATATTAAGTTGAGGCGAGCTATAGCTTATAGCTCGCCACCGCTTCCATTATAATTTTGAATGAAAGATAAAAGTATTATAAATGAAATGCGGCTAAAAAAAAGAAATTTGCTCAAAAGTTCGTTTCAGAATATTCAGGTAAAAACATTTTGTAGATTAATAAATAAATATATTACTTCTATATCTCCAACAGTCTTAGAAATCGGCTGTTCTTACGGCTTCTGGTTAAATATTCTTTCTTTGAATTATAAATTTAAATTATATGGTGTAGATATATATAACTCCATTGCGCCCTCACTTCAAAATAAAATAACATTTATTCAATCGGATGGATGTAATTTGCCATTTAAAGATAATACATTTGATATGGTGTATTCTATTGATGTGATTGAACATATATTAGATGATATATTATTTTTATCTGAAAATTATAGAGTTTTAAAAAATAATGGAATTGCAGTATTAGGAACACCAAATAAAATGCGTTTATCAGCTATAATAAAGTTATTATTGCTTCATCCTAACAAATATCCATTAAAAATAAAGGATCAAATTTTTGGCTCAGTTACACATATAAGAGAATATACTTTTAAACAATTACTCGGTCTTATAAAAAAGACAAAGTTTCAAATTATGGAAATTTTGCCCATATATTTAGGTTTTACACAGTATTTTGACAAAATATATTGGGCATATCCAAAATCAGTATTCAAATACTTTTCTCAATTTTGGTTTGTGGTCTTAAAAAAATGAAAATACCAGGTTATTATAAAGAATATTTACAAATGACAAAAGTTGACTTAAACAGAGTAGAAACTTTTAGAACTATTAAGAAATGGAAAAAAGGAAAATGTTTAGATATTGGATGTGGTATAGGATATATTACAAATTTTATTAATGGAGATGGAATTGACAAAAATAGAGAAGCTATCATAATCGCTAAAACATTATATAAAAAAAATAATTTTTTTGTATATGAAATCAAAAATCTTAATAAATTCCTAAAAAAAACGAATAAAAACTATAAAACAATTTTATGTTATAATGTTATTGAACACTTAACTGATAGTGAGATAAAATTATTATTTCAATATTTCTATAAATTTTTTGATAGAAATAATATTTTTATATTTGGATATTCTAATCCATATAATTTCTTACAACTAATTGTGGGGTTTATACGGAAAAAAGTTTTATTTGATAATACACACTATCATAATTGGACAATAAAACAATTTTATAAATTAATAAACAACAATTTTGAAATTATTAAATCTAAAAAGACATCGCCATTTACAAGATTAATTCCTTTAACTAAATTCTTTAAAGGAGATATTTTAATATTAGCTAAACTAAAAAATTACATAGGAAAAAGAAAAAAATATGTTTATTATGGAAAGATTTAAATTGAAATTAAAAAATATTAAAATTATAATGTTTCTACTATCTTTAATAACTAAAAATATTTTTTCTGAAAAGCTGGTATATGATGTTTACAAATATAACGAGTTCATAAAAGTGAATCCTGCTCTTACCCTTAAATCTCGTGATATTTTGTTGAAAGCAGATAATAGCTTTTCATTAGAAAACGAAAAATATGAAACAAATAATATGAGATATGAAAACTCTCAATCTATATTCTTATCAGATTTTTTAAGTATATTACCAGTAAACAACAAATTTGCATTCTCATTTAATTTAAAGTATAATTATTCCTCTTCTAATCTTTTTAACAGAGGCAAAATCTTTGATACATACGAGACTAATCGTTTTGTCTCTAAAAGTTATACTGCTATTTTTAATACCGCAAAAAAAGTCTCAAAAGATTTATCTATCGGATATCAACTACAATACAAAAAAGGTGCTACAGAAAATAAATATATTGAAAATAACGAAATTTATGATTACAAATATTTAAGGGAAATCAACTGGCTTGAAAATAATTTAGGAATAAGATTTATTAATCTATTTTTCAAAATAGGATACATCCACAAGAAACTTCTTGATTTTTATTCTGATTATGAAAACTTAACTGTATTTGAAAAAAGAAATGAATTTATTTTTGATATTTTTAATGCAGGAGTCTGTAAACCTATATTTAGCCATAATAAATTAAAATTTTTATTTAATACAGAATTTTCTTATATCTTTGATACAAAGCAGAATAAATTTACAATATATAATGAAAACTTTGTTATTGATGTATTAGAATATTATGAAAAAATTGATTTATACTTTTTTGCAAAAAAGAGAAATATCTTAATATTTTATGGTATTCAGCAAGAGTATGTCAATTTTAAGCGATATAATATTTCAAAGAATAAATGGGAAAAAAATTATAATATTAATGCTAAAATAACATCAGGAATAGATATACCGTTTTTAGATTTTCTTGAAATATATTTAGAAAACAAATTAAAATTTGAAAAAAGTTCTTTTGCTGACAAAATTGGTATTAATTTTTTTATAATAGGTGGTTTAACAATTAATGCAAAGAAGAATATTTCTTTTGAGATAAGGTCTTCCCCTGAAGTTTTATATTTCAACAGTAGTAATAACAAAAATTATGGATATGGTTTAAATATTATTTTTAAATTTACATATTGAGGTATTAAATCCACTTGCTTTTTATTCCTTACTTCTCTAATATTTTCTCAATTGTTGATATCGGAACAAGAACTTTTTCTCCTATTTTCAATCTATCATTTACACCACCAAAAAAATTACTATAATTTACTCTATTTATCCAGTAAGAGATATTTCCAACATTAGTTTTTGTATAATTATTTCCTATAAGGTATTTTGCATATTTTTTTGCAATAATCCATACACTATCTCCTTCCTCAACTATATAAACTCCGTAATACTTTCCATTTTTAGTAATTATTCCACCTTTAAAAAATTCTTCCTGATTTGTAGATTCTTTAATTATTCTTTTCTCTTTTAACATTTCTGCTCTATCTCTTTTTTCATTAACAACTATAGACATTTTTTCTTGTCCAATAATGCGTTTGCGGGATTTTTCTTTTTTAGCACATCCAGCACAAAATATTAAAATACAAATAATCAAGATTGTAATAAAATTTTTCATAAAATATCACCTCTTTTATAAAAGAAGCGTTTATTTCACTCGCTTTCTCTGATTTTAAGTTCTAAATCTTTTTGTTCTAATATAATATCTAATTTACCCGTAGAGAGAAACCGCACATCTCTTATAATAACTTTATCTTCAGGCGTAATTCTTGTTTTCATTGGTTTATTATAAACAATTATTCTATCTTTCATTGTTCTGTCCCCGAAAATTTTTAAAGCGAGAGCCTCAATAGTTGTCTCTTTCTCAACACTAAAATATGGCATATAAATTGGTTGTTTGGGAAAAATTAAATCAGGATCTTTTAAATTGTTGTATATCTTTATAGCATATACATATTTCTCTATTATTCCCCATTTATATGGCAATTTTAAAAGTTTAGATAAAATTTTAGATAAAGTATCGCCATTATATACATAGTATATTATAACATTTTTAACTTCTATTTCCTTTTTTACCAGAGGAGCTGGAAGAACTTCAATTCTTCCTACTCTTATTCTACCAATTTTTTCATTTGTTAAAATTACTTCTCCTCTAACATTCCCAGTTTTTCCAATATATTCATTGGTTGAGCCATATTTACTTGCAAATTGGTCAAGATTTCCTGTAGTAATCCAGTAACATTCTACAGGTTTAACATAATTCCCTTTCCTATCAAATCCACCTGAAATAAGGGATATTCTTTTGTTAAAATCAAGTATAATATTAGTAACAACTTCATTATTTGTGCTATTCAACATCTTTAATGTTACAACTTCAGGGTATGTTACATTAAAATTTAGGTTACTTTGAACCTCTTTACTTTTAAAAGATAAAACAGCATTAGAAATTATTTGAGGAAATTGTAACTTAACAGAAAATGCATTTGTAGCTGCGAAATAATTTGTATTATCATATGTTACTTTCCAGTCACCTTGAAGCATTTTAACAAAATTATTCTTAACATCTAAACCTTTGGCAGATATTTCTGCTGGTGTAAAGATATATAACGAAAAATTTGATGCTATAGTAAAGCTTTTATCTTTAACAAAAAGTGCCTTAGTAACAGGACCGGGTAATACAGTAATTTTAACTTGTGCTGAATATATTTTAACAGTATTATCTACTGAATACCTGCATTTTATATTTAAATATCCTTCTCCAGGTTTTTGAGGGTCAAACTCTGTAAAAGATGAATTAGAAATAATTGCTAAATTTCCTGTTAAATCATTTAAAGTCCATATACCCTTCGCTTTATTTACAAGATTCAAATATTTATCCACAAGAAATGCATAAAACTTTACAGTTTTATCAGCTGTGATAGTAACTTCGTTTATAATTGATTTTTTATTATACAGTTCTTGAGTGCAAATTACAACTTTCGCAGGTGGTCCAGACAAAACCATAACCCGAATATTTGTTTGAGTAGGAACCTTTATATGTTTCAAATCAAGCCTGCCTTTAAGAGGAGCATTTGTATAAAATAGTTCTATATTGCTTGTGTTTAATAAATTTCTATTAGGAAGGCTACCAGTAATTTTCCAGTCTACATTGTAAAGTCCTATATATTCACCTCGCGCATCAAATCCACCAGCATATAATTTAACTTTTTTACCTGCTTTAATTTTTACTTCCTTTAATTTTTTTCCTTTTTTAGAAGGTTTTGTTAATAAAGCAATATATCTTGCCTTCCCAGGTTTAACCTCAATTATCCCTGTCTCATCACCAATCACACCCTCTTTTGTAACTTTTATTCGCCCTTTTCTATTTGCTTTTACTGGTCTAAATGTAAATTTTGAGGTATCAAACATCTTTACTTTTTCTAAAGCAACAGTGGTTTCCCAATTGGCAGATATATTACCAATATAATTATCTTTTGCATCATATCCTATAGAATAAAGTTGCAAAGTATCATCAGTTGTTATCACAGCTGTATAAACTTCTTTACCCTTCCCATCTGGAGCATCTTCAATTCTTATATAATGCAATCTTCCAGGTTTTATAGTGATATTAGTAATCATAGCTATTGGACCAGTCTTTGCTTTTGCAATAATTCTACCACTAACTCTTGCTTTACTTGGCGAAAAATTAAAAACTGGTGAAGATTTTACTTCTATTTGATCAAGTTCACCTCCAGTACTCCAATCAACAGGAATATCGCCGATATACACATCATTTTTATCAAACCCAGCTGCATAAAGTCGGAGAGTTTCATCCGTAGTCATTTTTATATGTTTAACTTCCTCTCCTTCAAAATTAGGAGCATCCATAATTTTTATATATTTTAGTCTCCCACGTTTAACTACAATTTTTCCTGTCTCATACGAATAACCCTTTTGT
>CAZSCZ010000111.1:0-7573 GCA_964605455.1 uncultured Spirochaetia bacterium | reverse complement strand
ACTTTTTATCACCTTTTCAAATTTTATTTTGTTCGGTTTTGTTTTAAGTAAGACATTATTAATAATACTTGTTGAGCTTGGATTAGCACTTAAATTAAAATTTTTTCTTATTTTTGCTACCCCTGTTGCGTGGAGTGGTTATATTTTATTTGTTGATTATGTTAATTTTAAAATAACAAAAAAATCAACTATTTTTCATTCTCCTTTGAAATTTATTACAATGTTTTTCCTTTCTATTATAATGTGGTGGATGTTTGAATGGTTTAACATATTTATTTCAAATTGGAAATATTTCAATTTAACAAAGTCCTTAACTATTAGATATATAGGATATTTCTGGTCGTTCGGAACAATTCTACCTGCATTGCTTTTTACTGCAGAATTATTTAAAAATCTGAAAATATTCTCCCAAATAAAAGTTTTTAGATTAAAGGTAACAGATAAACTTCTGGCAATTTTATTCCTTATAGGGCTTATATTTTTATTTATTCCTATAATTGCATTTTCAAGTAGATTTATAAATTTAGCAGCAGATTCTAAGCTTTTTTTCTGGCTCCCTTCAATTATGCCATTTAGCATAAGAAAGTATTTGGCAGCATTTCTGTGGCTGAGCTTTATATTTATATTTGACCCTATTTTATATTTATTAAATAAAAATTATTCTATACTTGCTGAATTTGAGAAAGGAAAAATGGAAAAATTTTTGTCACTTATCATTACAGGTTTTTTATGCGGATTTTTATGGGAATTTTGGAATTTTTGGGCTCAAACAAAATGGAAATATTTTGTTCCTATTTTGCCAGAATTAAAAATATTTGAAATGCCTATTTTAGGATACTTTGGATTCCCAGCTTTTGCAATTGAAATGTATCTTATATATCATTTTATTAGAACCCTTATAGATTGTAGGGACGGTGCAAAACTTTATTAACTTTTTTGAGACAGTATATTTTTAACAGACAGGAAGGTCTATTTTTAGATTAAAAGATAATAGGGGATCCGATAAGGATGGACATTTTTCTGCCACCTTTTTTTACTTTAATATAAGAGTGTTGAAAAAATATTTTATAATTGTTTTTATATCAAAAATTATATGAAATAAAATTTTATCTTATATATGCATTAACAATATGTAATATATTGATAAAAAATGTAGAAACACACCTTTAGGTGTGTTAATTTAATATATTTAACAGACCTAAAGGTCTGTTTTTACAACTTATTATAAAAGGATTCCTTAAAAATGGTGGTAATTTTTCAACACCATTATTTTTTTATATTGATTTTTGTCAAAAATAATATTAACTTTTAGAAAGTTTTATCATAGGAGTTACAAATGGACTGCTGGGTTTTTGAATTGCATAACGGATTTAAGGCAGGTTATAAAATATCAGATATACTTTATAATGAAAAAAGTAAATATCAAAGAATATTTATTGCAGAAACAGAATCTCATGGTAAGATCCTTCTTCTTGATAATATTGTTATGCTTACAGAACGTATGGAATTTATTTATCATGAAATAATATCACACATACCATTATTTGTTCACCCCAACCCAGAGAAAGTATTAATTATTGGTGGTGGGGATGGTGGGACTTTACGAGAAGCATTAAAACATTCAACAATTAAAAAGATTGACCTTGTTGAAATAGATGAGAAAGTTATTGAAGCATCAAAAAAATATTTAAAATCCTTAAGTATTGATTTTGAGAACCCAAAAGCAAATATTATAATTACAGATGGCATAGAATTTGTAAAAAATAAAACTGCCCAGTATGATGTGATAATAATAGATTCATCTGACCCCATAGGCCCTGCAGAAGGACTTTTTACTGAGGAATTTTATAAAAATTGTTTTAATATTTTAACTTCTGATGGAATTCTTATGGCACAGGCAGAATCACCATTCTATATGGAAGAATATTTTAAAAAATTTTTTAAGATATTAGAGAAACTTTTCCCTATAACAAAACCTGCACTTGCCTGTGTGCCTGATTATCCATATGCACTATGGGGCTTTATATTTGCTTCTAAAAAATATAATCCTATAACTGATTTTGACCCTGAAAGGTATAAAAATTCAGGAATTTTTACAAAATATTATAATGAAAAAATTCATATATCTTCTTTCACACTTCCAAATTTTGTGAGGGAAATGCTAAAATGAGTTCTTTTATTGGTGCAAGTTTAGACCAGAAAGGTGTTTCTGTGATGTTATGGGGGGTTCCATTTGATGGAACATCCTCATACAGAGCAGGAGCAAGGTTCGCACCATCATCTATAAGAGAAGCTTCTTATTCAATTGAAACATATTCTCCATATCAGGACGCATCTCTTGATGAGTTTAAATTTTGTGATGTTGGGAATATTGAATTACCAATAGGTAATACTGAAAAATCGCTTGGTATGATTTATGATTTCGTAAAAGAAAATTCCAGTAAACTTTTTTTAAGTATAGGTGGTGAACATTTAATTACTTATCCAATTATTAAAGCCTTGAAGGAAAAAAATAATAATGAGCTCGTAGTTCTTGTTTTTGATGCACATACTGATTTGAGAAATGATTATCTTGGTGTAAAATTTTCTCATGCTACAGTTATGAGACGTGTTTTGGAACTGGGAAATATATCTCTTGTTTCTATTGGTGTGCGAGCTGGGACAAAAGAAGAATTTGAATATATTAAAAAGTTAAATGCACTTTATTCTATCGCTGATGTAGAAAAAATTAATGAATTAACTAAAGGAAAAACTCTGTATATATCGGTTGATATGGATGTATTTGAGCCCGGATATGTTCCTGGCGTAGGAAACCCCGAACCAGGTGGTATAAACTTCTCTGATTTTATGAATTTTTTATTAAAACTTTCATTTAAAAATGTAATAGGTGTGGATATAGTAGAAATTAATCCTGTGTATGATTGTTCTAACATATCCTCAATTTTTGCTGCAGAAGTGATAAGAGAAATTTTAATAAAACTATTTATAGATTTAAATAACTGAAGGTGTTTGAAAAAGTAGATTTTAAGATTTTTTAAATAACTGTGTCTGTTTAAAGAATCTCGTAATTAAAGAAAAATCATCAATCATTTTCGGTTTTCGGAGCCGTAATCCCACACTTACAGGATGTAAGTGTAGGGATAGGCGGAGACCTCGGAGCATCACAGGATGTGATGCGAGAATGAGAAAATGATTGATGATTTTTCAAACACACTCTTAAATAACTTGACTTTTTAAAATTTTGAATTATATCTTTAAATGAGGCTAAAATAAAAACTGATGAAAGTTCCAGTAGGTATATTTCTTGGGTCAGTTGAGCTTGCCAAAGGTAAATATCTAATATCATCTGTAGATATGGGGCATTATTTAAAATTGCCTTCTGGTATACCACTTGATGCCCCTTTAAAAGGAGATTCTGTTCCTGTAATAGAAAAATTAAAGCAGGTATTTGTTCAAATTTTGAAGGTATGTGAGCGGGATAATGATACTTCTCTTTTTAAAAAAGCAACAGAGAAATTACCTAAAGTAATCACAAGAAATTTTACAAAAAATCTTGAACTTAAAGAAAAGGAAGTTGTAATGTTAGATATTTCACAGACACCGGATTTAATGCCGCCTAATGGTGAACTTCTGAGAAAATTGAGATCTTCTTATCCAGACTTTTATAAAAATACGAAAAAGAAAGCCAAACTTTCAAAAATAATTGAAATGGTAGAGTCTGAAATAGATATGTTTATTCTTAATGACCTATACATTCCGCAGGAGAACCGTAAAGTTATTGAATATGGGGAGAAACTTACAAAGGATATGCTTACTACTTTGAGACCAGAGATAAATGCCATAATACAAGGCAAAAAAAAGGAAGACTTTATTGATGAACTTTCTACAGGTGAAGAAGTCATAAGAATGGATTTATATAATTATTATGCTGTTCCCTTGAAAAAATCAGATGAGCCTGTTACAGAAGAATTTTTAAAGTCAGACGAATTTAAACTTTTATTGCAAGGAGACCCCGAGGTTTTTTATCTGCCTGAATCTACTTTTCTTGGAATAATGCTATTTGAAATAAATCCTCAAATATCTTATTTAATAAAAAAGGTTTTTAAATTAAATTTTTTCCATTTTATAGATGAATTTAATTCAGTTGAAAAGATTTATGAAAATATAAAGAAAAAAAATCCATTATGTGCTATACTCTCTATTGAAAGTAATAATGAAATTGAAAACATAATAAAGAATCTCAAAGATATCCGAGAATTCCAGGTGAAAAATTTTAATAATAAAACAGAGATTATATTTATTCTTGAAAATAAAACATCTGAAATTGAAAACAAGATTCGTAGTAATGGTTTTACATTTATTCTTGACAAAAAAAATATAATAAATAACTTTAACCAATTTAATACAATGTTAAGCAATATACTAAATATGTTAGAAGAATAAAAAAATAGAGGTGATGGAGGGAATTGGAAGATAATCTTCCATTAGAAATTGTAAGTATTGTTATTTTACTTGTCTTTTCCGCATTTTTTTCCAGCTCTGAATCAGCATTTTTTTCAATTAATTATATTTCACGAGAAAAATTAAAGCAAAGGAAAGATAAATCTTCTAATTTAGTTTATGCACTTTTATCTGTTCCTAATCGTCTCTTAATTACAATTCTTATAGGTAATATGTTTGTAAATATTCTTGCATCTTCTGTTGCATCAGGTTTATCTATTGATATAATGAAAAACGCTGGCATCTCTGATGTAATAGGAACATCAATTGCAATTGGAATTATGAGTAGTATAATTTTAATATTTGGGGAAATAACGCCTAAAATAATTGCAATTACACAACCAGTAAAATTTGCACGAAGGTTTGCATATCCACTTAGTGTTATAATAATATTGCTTAGGCCCTTATCAATAGTTTTTCAATATTTTACAGATATTATTACAAATAAAATAATAAAACATACTTATGAATCTATAAAAGAAGATGAGATAGAAACAATAATAAAAATTGGGCATAAAGAAGGGATAATAGATGAAGAAGAAAAAAACATTATGGAAAATGTTTTTGAAAGTATAAACAAGGAAGTTTCAGAAATAATGATTCCAAGAGCAAAGCTTTTTACCCTTAATATTGAAAAAGGAGACAAATATATAATTAAAAATATCGTTAAACACAAATATCCAAGAGCCATAATTTATAAAGAAACAAAGGATAATATTATTGGTATTATAAGGAAAAAAGATATTCTTCCATTACAATTTAATGTAAAAAAAGAGAAGAATATAAAAGATATAATCAAGCCCGTTTTATTTGTGCCTGAAAACAAGAAGATTAATGACCTTTTGCGTGAATTTCAAAATGAAAAGAAAGATTTTGCTGTAGTTGTTGATGAATATGGCGGGACTGCTGGTGCTGTTACTATTGAAAATATTATTGAGGCAATTATGGGTGAATATAAAACAGAATATGAACAGGGGAACGGGGTTTTTCGTAAGATTGGAAAAAGTAAATATTTAATTCAAGCTGATATGAAAATTGACGAATTTAATCAATTTTTTCATTCAAATTTAACAACAGAATCAGCCGATACAGTGGGCGGCCTTATTATGGAATATACAGAGAAAATACCAACCAAAGGTGAAAAGATTATAATAGAAAATTTTGACTTTACTATAAGCAAAACAAAAGGTCCTAAAATACTTACAGTAATTGTTGAGGTAAAATAAATGGAATTTATATATTACATAATAATCGCAGCCTTTATTTTACTTGCAGGTTATTTCTCAGGAACAGAAACAGCAATAATTTCTACGAGTAAATTAAAGCTTAAAACAATAATTAACAATAGTAAAGCCAAAAAGGCGAAAAGAGTTCTTGCTTTAATTGAAAATCCTGATAAAGTTTTAAGCTCACTACTTGTTGGAACGAATTTATGTGTAGTATCTGCTGCATCACTTTCTTCTATGTTGTTTATACGAAAATATGGTGAATCTGGTGAATATTATTCTACTTTTGTACTTACAATTATTATCCTTATATTTGGTGAAATATTACCTAAAGCTGTTTTTAGAAAAATTTCTATTCCTATATTAATTAATACAATTGGATTTCTTGAAATAACAACATATTTGTTTACACCTTTTGTAAATGTAATTGTAAAAATTGTAAGAACAATTCCGATTTTCAAGAAAATTAAAAAAGACAAGGCAGAAATATTTTTAACTCGTGAGGACCTTAAAACAATATTTAGTATAACTGCAAAAAAAGGCGTAATAAAAGAATTTGATAAAAAAATTCTTTATAGTGTATTTGACTTTGGTGTAACTTATGCTCGCGAAATTATGGTGCCACTCGTGGATATTGTTCTTATTTCTAAAAACAAGAAAGTCATTGATGTTGTCAAATTAAGTGAAAAAGTTGGATTTTCCAAAATCCCTGTATTTGAAAAACAGGTCTATAATATAATTGGATATATAAATGTAAATGATTTATTTAAAGCTAAATCAAGTGAAACTCTTAATAAATATATTCATAAGGCTTATTATGTTCCTGAAACCAAAAAGATTGATGAATTATTTGTTGAAATGAATAATAAACATCTCCCGATTGTATTTATTGTTGACGAATATGGTGGAGTATCAGGTTTAATCACGCTTGAAGATATTGTTGAAGAAATTGTTGGAGAAATAGAAGATGAAACAAATTACAGGGAAGAAGAAAGCATAAAAATTGCTGGAAAAAATGAATGGCTTGTAAGTGGCGGATTAGATATTGACGATTTGTATGAAGAAATTGGATTAAAATTACCAAAAAGTGGATTTGAGACTGTAGCTGGATTTATTGAATATCATTTAGGTAAAATTCCTAAACGTAATGAATTGTTTATTTATAATAATTATCAATTTAAAGTCATTGAGCGCACAGATAGAAGTATAGAAAAAGTAAAAATCAAAAAAATTGAGAAAAAATTAAGAAAAAGGAAAAAATTAGCGAATTAAAATTATTCTAATTTTATAGCCTGCACAGGACACTGCTCAGCGGCACTTTGAACTGCTGCTTCATCAAAACCTTCTTCTTTTATAATATGTGCTTTTCCGTCATCACCTATTTTAAATACTTCTGGTGCAACTGACTCACACACGCCACAGCCTATGCAAGCATCAGCGTCAATTGTAGCTTTCATTCCTTTTCCCTCCTGTTTTAAATTTTTAAATGTAAATGAAAAAAAAATATAATATAAAAATTTTTGATGTCAAGTGAAATATGATTAAACATTTAATAATATGAGAGTGTTGAAAAATTATCCCCCATTTTTAAGGAATCCTTTTATAATAAGTTGTAAAAACAGACCTTTAGCTCTGTTAAATATATTAAATTAACACACCTAAAGGTGTGTTTCTACATTTTTATCAATATATTACATATTGTTAATGCATATATAAAATAAAATTTTATTTCATATAATTTTTGATATAAAAACAATTATAAAATATTTTTTCAACACTCTTTTTAATAATATGAAAAAGTTCAGACAGATATGCAATATTTGTGTTGAAATTGAAATAGAAAATGA
>CAZSCZ010000110.1:0-7582 GCA_964605455.1 uncultured Spirochaetia bacterium | reverse complement strand
ATAGATACAATTAAAGACCACACGGATGTGGCCTCCTTAATAATTTTCACCATATCTCAAAATTGAAAATATTACCCTAAAATTTTTATTGCTTATATTAAGAGTGTTGAAAAAATATTTTATAATTGTTTTTATATCAAAAATTATATGAAATAAAATTTTATTTTATATATGCATTAACAATATGTAATATATTGATAAAAATGTAGAAACACACCTTTAGGTGTGTTAATTTAATATATTTAACAGACCTAAAGGTCTGTTTTTACAACTTATTATAAAAGGATTCCTTAAAAATGGGGGTAATTTTTCAACACTCTTTGCTTATATTTGACAATTGATTATTTTCTTATATTTTATTTAAAAATATGAGTTTGTTTGAGATTTTAAAAACAAAAGTAAGCACTTGGAGAGAAAATAATTATCCCTGCGATTTTTCTATTATTTCAGAGATTTTTAATTATAACTACAACAGAAAGACTAAGAATTTATTATTTTTAAGAAAAGCACAATTTGAAGCTCTTGAAACGTATTGGTATTTAAGAATAGTAGAAAAAACACCACATATTTTTGATTTATATAAAAAATCATATGATGACCCGGTAAAACTTTTCAAAGCTTTAAATATCTCTATTTCTCAGGATGATTTAATAAAAATTTTAAGTAAAGGTGGAATAGAATCAATATTTGAAAAAATAAAAAATGATGATGATTTTGTGAAAGAGTATAAATTAGATGCTTTAAAAGAGACACTTCTATTAAATTATCCCAGTTATATATTTGCTTTAGCTATGGGCGCAGGGAAAACTATATTAATCGGTACAATCATAGCTACAGAGTTTGCAATGGCAATTGAATATCCTGAGAGTCAAGATTTTGTTAAAAATGCTTTGGTTTTTGCACCAGGTAAAACTATATTAGGTGCTTTAAAAGAAATTTCTGATATACCGTATGAAAAAATTTTACCTCGCCGATTATATAAAGAATTTATTACAACAGTAAAATTTACTTATACTCGTGATGGTGAAAAAGATATTCCCATAATAAAAGGAAGTAGTTTTAATGTAATTGTTACTAATACTGAAAAAATCAGAATTCAAAAACAATCAATTAATAAGTCATTAATTAAAGACTTCTTTGTTGATACTACAAAAGAAGATGAAGTAAAACAAGAAATAGCCAATAGAAGACTTCAAACAATTGCTTCTTTACCTAATCTTGCTATATTTTCCGATGAAGCACATCATACTTATGGTCAAGCACTTGGAAAAGAATTAAAGAAAGTAAGAAAAACAGTTGATTATCTTGCAGAAAAGACAAATGTTTTGGTTGTGGTTAACACTACTGGTACACCATATTATAAAAAACAGATTTTAAAAGATGTTGTCTATTGGTATGGATTATCTCAAGGAATAAAGGATGGAATATTAAAAGAAGTGAGAGGTAATATTGTTGCTTATCCAGAAGTATCAGATGAAAACTTTTTAAATGATGTGATAATTGATTTTTTTAAGAATTATAAAGATGTGAAAATTTATGATGGTTCTCCCGCTAAACTTGCAATCTATTTCCCTAAAATTGAGGACTTAAGCAGGGCAAAGCCTATTGTAGAAAAAACTTTATTAAAAATAGGACTTAATCCTTCCATAATATTAGAAGTTCATAATGAATCAAAAGATGAGATAAAAGACTTATTTGACAATAGAATAAATGACCCATATTTACCCTATCGTGTTTTCTTACTTGTTAATAAGGGAACAGAAGGCTGGAATTGCCTTTCGTTATTTGCAACTGCTCTGGCAAGGAAATTAAAAGCTAGCAATAATTTTTGTCTTCAGGCAGCTTCTCGTTGTTTACGACAAACTCCGGGAAATATTCATAAGGCAAAAATTTATTTATCAAAAGAAAATGTAAAAATATTAGATGCTCAATTAAAAGAAACTTATGGTGAAACCTTACAGGATTTGAATGTTTCAGCACAAATCAGGATAAAAGAGCGGTTAATATTAAGAAAGACTGAAATTCCACCTATATTGCTTAAAAAGAAAATTAAAAAAGTTATTCCTATGAATAAAAAGATTAATATAGATACTATAAAATTTACAAAACCTTCTACTTCTAAAGAGATACCTAAAAAAATTATTTTGGATTTAAAAGATATTCCTGATAGAAAAGGCGTGTTAATAACAAAGAGAGAAGAGGAATTGTTTGTAGAAGAAGATTTTATAGATATTTATTCTTTTGCCGTTGAATTATCTTCCATATTACGATTACCTGTTATGCCGATTTATGAAAAAATAAAAAAATTATACCCTGATGGTGAAATTCCTCTAACTGATGCCTCTGAAATAAGAAAACAATTGGAAGAAAATCTAAGGAACTATGATATAACTGAAGAAGAAGTTGAAGTTGCCCTTGCATTAATTAATACAAAAAATTTCAATAGAGAAAAAAGGGAAAATCAAACTATTTATACAACTGAAATAGTTTATCATAAAGATAAGGAAAATCTTCTGCTAAGATATGAAAAGTTTAAAGAGCAGAATAAAGGTTGGTATCAATTAGAATTTGGTTTTCATTACACTCCATATAATTTTGATTCTAATCCAGAAAAGGATTTCTTTGAACAATTATTAATAATGTTAAATGAAGACCCTGCGGATATAGAAGATATATATTTTACAGGTGCGATAACAGACCCTAATAAAACAGATTTTATATTTGAATATAAAGGTAATGATGGTAGTTGGCATAATTATACACCTGACTTTTTGATAAAAAAGAAAAATGGTAAAATGATTATAGTAGAAATAAAAGCAGAGCCTTTTAGAGATGAAGAAAAAGAGAAAGCAATAAAAGAGATACAGGGGTTAAATCCTGATAAGTTGAAATATGAGATATTGGTTACTGATAGAGAAGAAATAGGGCTTGAAAATGTAAATAAAATAAAAGAGTCAATTTATGAGTACAAAACAAGGTGAAAATAATATAGTTAAACCTGTAAAATATACTCAATTGGTTAACTCCATT
The DNA here is from genome assembly GCA_964605455.1 of uncultured Spirochaetia bacterium. Lineage (GTDB taxonomy): Bacteria > Spirochaetota > JAHITG01 > JAHITG01 > JAFGFC01 > CAZSCZ01. Next base: position 4,552 of record CAZSCZ010000110.1, on the reverse strand, counting down.
GGGGAATTATTAGAATCAGCACGAAAACAGGTTGCAAGAATTATTAATACTATTTTAGTTGAGACCTATTGGAAGATTGGGAAAAGGATTGTAGAATATGAGCAAAAGGGTGAAAATAGAGCAGATTATGGAGAAAAACTTTTAAAAAAATTATCCAAAGATTTGTCAATAAAATATGGTAAGGGTTTTAGTAGAAGCAATCTTCAATATATGAGACTACTTTATATAAAGTATCCAAAATGCCAGACACTGTCTGGCAAATTATCCTGGAGTCATTATGTTGAACTTTTAAGTGTTACTGATGATTTAACACGTTCCTTTTATGAAAAACAATGTATTAAAGAAAACTGGTCAGTAAGAGAACTTAGAAGGCAGATAAATTCTATGCTTTTTGAAAGAATTGCATTAAGTAAAGATAAAAAAGGTGTACTCAAACTTGCTAAAAAGGGGCAGGTAATAGAAAAAGAAGAGGATATTATAAAAGACCCTTATGTGCTTGAATTTTTAAAAATTCCTGAAAGATATCAATATACAGAGAAAGAGTTAGAACAAAAGCTGATTGATAATCTACAGATGTTTTTGCTTGAATTAGGAAAAGGATTTGCTTTTGTTAGTCGTCAATACAGAATTACACTTAATAATAACCATTTTTATGTAGATTTAGTTTTTTATCATACAATTTTAAAATGTTATGTTTTAATAGATTTAAAAGTAGGTAAAATTACTCATCAAGATATTGGTCAGATGAATATGTATCTTAGTTATTTCAAATCAGAGGTAAGCACAGATAATGACAATCCACCAATTGGTATTATTCTTGGAGCAGAAAAGGATGATATTTTAGTAGAATATGCACTTGGTGGAATAACTAACAAATTATTTGTATCACGGTATAAATTATATTTACCGAACAAGAAAGAATTAAAACAGAGATTGAAGTATTTATTGGAAAGAGATGTTTAAAATATATTTTCAAATGATGGAATAGAAAGAGTATGAAAGATATAAATAGAAAAATAAAGAATTTTTATAAAAGATGGAATATATCACTTGATGAAGAAGATAAATTTAAGAAATTTAAAAATAGAGTGTTACACATTATTTCTGAAAATCTTGGTTCTAAAATTGCTAATGATACAGACCTCGCTAAAGAATATTTATATTTAATTGGTGAAAAAATGCCATCTAAATCAATACTGGATTTAGAATTAGAAAATGGTTTTGAGGTAGAATCTACTATTATATACAATTTGTTTCTAAAGGAAAATGATTTTATTGAATTTATTTTTAAAATTCAAGTATTTTTCTGGTGCAAATATCTTACTACAACTCAAAAACAGAAATTAGCTGAGAATATTAAAAAAGCAATAAAAATCTCTTTTATACCTGTGGAATTAAAAAAAATAAAAAAAGAGTATTTATTCTATCCTGCAGGTGCTAAACTTTTAGATGATAAAGTTGTTAATGAAGTTTTAGATTGGTTAGAGGATTATCCTGATATTCAACGTCATTTTAGTTTATCTTTAAAACAGTATATGAAAAAAGATCCACCAAGAAATATTTTGGATAATCTAAGATTTGCGTTAGAACAACTATTAAAAGTCCTTTTAGGAAATAAGAAACCTTTAGAAAAACAAAAAAGTTATTTGCTTGAATTTTTAAAAGCTAAAGGCATTAATCAAGAAATAATAAATATGTATAACACTTTAATTTCTCAATATGTACATTATCAAAACGAAAATGTTAAACATAATGAAAAATTATCAGAAAAAGAAATTGAATTTATAATTTATTTGACGGGAATTTTTATAAGATTTTTATTACAAATAAAGGAGAAATAAATGCCAGAAACTAAAATTAAAATCACACCTGTTAAAGGACGTCCGATGCTTAACTGGATAGGAAAGAAGCCTCTTGATTATGTTAAAGGATTTCCTACTCAATTAATAGAAGTTTTTGACCCACAAAATCTTATCCCCGACTCTGTCATTCCCGCAGACTCTTCTGTCATTCCCGCGAAAGCGGGAATCCATAAAGAACCCCCTAAAAATATTATTGAAACACCAACATATAATGAATTAAAAGACAACTGGCAGAATCTTTTATTTCATGGAGATAATAAAGATGTTCTATCAACTTTACTGGAATTAGGATTTAGAGGAAAAATTGATTTAATTTATATTGACCCACCTTTTAAAAGTGGAGCTGATTATGTAAGAAAGGTTGAATTAAGAGGGTTAAAAAATTTAGGCAGAATAGAAGAAGATGAAGCATCTGTATTACAACAAACAATGTATTTTGATATTTGGAATAATGATACATATTTGCAGTTTATGTATGAAAGATTAATACTGTTAAAGGAGTTGTTGGCAGACACTGGTTCAATTTATGTGCATCTGGATTGGCATATAGGGCACTATATAAAAATATTAATGGATGAAGTTTTTGGGCAGGAGAATTTTAGAAATGAAATAATTTGGTATTATAGAAGATGGAGTGCCCCGAGTAAACTATTTCAACGATACTATGACTATATTTTATGGTATACAAAATCTCATAATTATACTTTTAATGAATTAAGGGAAACTCCAGCTAATATTCTTAAAGGAAGAAAAGAGAATTATCAAAAAGATGAAAATGGAAAACTCTTTAGGTGGCAAAGTCTACATGGAAAAAGGTACAAAATTTATAGAGATGAAGAAGGGGTATTAATGGGGGATGTATGGGAGATTTCTTTTATACATCCTTCTTCCGGCGAAAGAACAGTATTTGCCACTCAGAAACCCGAAGCATTACTTGAGCGCATAATAAAAGCATCTTCTAATGAAGGTAATATTGTCCTTGACTGCTTTTGTGGTTCAGGCACAACGCTGGCAGTTGCTCAAAAATTGGGTAGACGATGGATTGGTTGTGATATAAATAAAGGGGCTATCCAGTTAACAGCCAAAAGAATAATGAAGATTATCCAGGAGCAATTAATGAAAGAAAAAAAGGATTGTTTAAATGAATGATATTAAAATTAAGTTCACTGCTCATGCACAGATGAAGATAAAACAGAGAAATATTCTAAAAAATGATATTGAAGAAGTTATAAAAAAACCTTATATTATTATTAAGGATAAATTTGACAAAGAGCTTTTTCATTTTATAGGTATGGTAAATAATAAATATTTAAGAGTGATTGGAAAATGGATAACAAAGAATGAGTTGTTAATAATAAGCTCATTCTTTGATAGAAGATTATTAAAGAAAAAAGGGAGGTTAAAATGTTGAAACTAAGTTATGATAATGATGGTGATATTATGGAAATAAGATTTTCTGAGAACCCAATAGAAGAGAGTGAATATATAGAAGATTCAGGAATAATTGTGGATTACGATAAATATAAAAAAATTGTTGCAATAGAGATTATCTCATTTTCTAAGAGAGTTTATAAAGAAGAAGTAAAAGAAGCATTAGTTATATAACGCTTTCTCAAAAACGATGAGGATACGATGAATAAAATTTACTCTTTTGCTATTTACAAAGTAAATAATTATGATTTAAAACTTTTACAAACTGAAGCAATTGAACTTGCTGTTAAACATATTGGGATTCAAAGAACAAGAACTGATAGATTTTTTGATGGTTATTTAGGAAAAAATCTTGTAAAAATTATTGACTTTAATCATCCGCTAACTCTTCTGGATTTACAACTTCTTTAAGATGAATTGAAGAAAAGACCCGATGAGGATAGAGATATAACTATAGTTTGTCTTGGAAAAGAGTTAGCAGTTGATGCTTGGATTGATGAATGGAATAAAAAACATCCAGTAAATAAAATTAAAGTAATTGAATTAAAAACAGATAAAAAATATGGCAATTTCTTAATTCATAAACCAGCAGAAGCAAAAGTTAAAATTGAGCGAAAAGATAAAAATAAAGCAATAATAGAAATACAGGATTTTATTTCACCAACAATAATAGAACGATTAAACATTGACAATAAACTTTTTAAAGTTAAAATTCCAGATTTTAGAAGTATGATAGATACAGTTTTAATTAACAACAATTATAATGGTAAAACCTTTCATATTGTCTATTCTGATGTTCCCCAAAAGAAACAAGATTTAGTTAAGGGCAAATACGAAATTGAAATCTCATCAAATAAGACAAGAATAGGAGTTAAAATAAATAGATATGTTAGGAGAAGAAATCATTGTAACAAAGGAAGTATAATTATGACAATCAATTTTAAGATATACACTACAAATCTTCTCATCTGGATTTATTTCAATCTTCTTAAATATACGCCTCTATAAAATCTCTCTTATCCCTATATGATAAATTCTGTAAATCTTGAACCTCTTTCTTTAAAAATTCATTTATTAGGTGTGAGACAGACACACAACTTATCACCAAAAGAACATACATCACATTCAGCCTGACGCCTTGCTCCAAAAGGCTCGTTTTATTATTTGTGCTTTCGCACAAAGTATCTCTACCACATCCTATGGTATAGATACAATTAAAGACCACACGGATGTGGCCTCCTTAATAATTTTCACCATAT
>CAZSCZ010000109.1:0-7824 GCA_964605455.1 uncultured Spirochaetia bacterium | reverse complement strand
AAATTCTAATATAAATTCATGAGCGTAATTTATAAGTATACTGCCAGGATACGGATATGTGCCAAAATGAGCTCTTACAGAATTGGTCTTATGCCATATAATTTCTCGTCTAAAAATAAAACCAATACTTTCACAAAGATCAATAGTTTTACCAACAATATTTAAACTCTTAAATCCATATTTCGTTCTTACAGGCAAATTCATAATGTTTATAAATGCCTTCCTTCCAGGTTGTAAGACTCTAAAGACCTCTTTCCAAACTTTTCCTATTTCATTAAACCATTCGTCTAAATCATGTATGTTTCCTAAGTCTCCTTCAATCGGATCTTTTGAGTAAAGCTTAGCATTGAAATAAGGAGGTGAAGTAATCATCAAATGAACTGAGTTATCTTCTACTTCTGTCATATCTCTCGCATCTTTTATATAAACTGCCTGTGTTGTTTCATTAATTAATATAATATTTTCTTTCTTAATTGATACTTCAGATTCAGTGAACAATTTTAATTTTGAATTACTGATATAATCTTCTATTTCTTTTACATCTCTTAAATCAAATCTATACTGCCCGCTTGCTGCTTTAAAACCTTTAAGCATTCCTAATTTTAATAAATTATGCACATGTTTTACAGTTATTCCTAAATATTTGGCTACCTCTACTGCTGACAAATATTTCCTCTCTTTATAGTCGTCCATACTTAATCACCTTAATAAGTGTTTTTTCGCTTAACTTATCAATTACCGAACACTCTCTAAATTTGCCATAGAGCTAAGAAAATATAGAATTACATAATGTACTCTATAACTCTATGGCTTTTAACTAAAACTACCACAAAAATAACTAATAAATTTCAATTGTCAAACAAATCCAATACTTAAAAATTTTTCCTATGCAATTTGCGCCCATACTATTCTTTCATTATTTGAATAGTCTTTAATTACTTTAATATTGTAAAATCTATTTTTTTCCAGTATAGAGATAATTTTCTGAGTAAATAACGGATTAATTTCAAGAAAAATAAATCCATTTTTGTTAAGAAATTTTGGTGCAGATGGAATTATTCTTTTATAAAATTGCATTCCATCAATACCGCCATCAAGAGCAGATATTGGCTCATAGTTTCTTACATCTGGCATAAGAGTTGCAATAATTTGAGAAGGAATATAAGGCGGATTTGAAACAATAATATCATACTTTGCATTTATATTATCAAATAAATCAGAATGAATAAAAGTTATAGGCAAATTTGGAATAATTTTTTCTGCGTTATATTTTGCTATTTGAAGAGCAGGAAGAGAAATATCTATTGCTGTAACATTTAAAGAAGAATTAAATTTTTTTAATGTAATTGCTATATTTCCGGAGCCTGTGCCTATATCAAGTAAAGACGCATTTTTAAAATTAAATTTCAGAATAGTTTCTACAAGTAACTCAGTTTCAGGACGCGGGATTAATACATCTTTTGAAACTTTAAATTCAAGTCCATAAAATTCTTTTATTCCTGTAATATATGCAATTGGTTCCCTGCTAACTCTTCTCTCTACTAATTTTTTAATCATTTTTAGTTCTTTTTTGTTTAATTTATAATCATAGTGTGTATATAATTCAACTCGTGAGAAATTCAATCCATAGGATAGTAAAATCTCTGCATCAAGTCTGGGGGTAGGGATATTAATATCTTTGAAATATTCTGTAATTTGTTTTAAAACCCCCAAGAGAGTTTGTTTCCTTGCATCTTTAAAATCTTGGCACTTTGAAACATTCATAATTCTTTTTCTAAATAATGAGAAATCAATGCATTTATTATATCATCAAGCTCTCCATCCATAATTTTATCAAGTTTATATAATGTAAGATTAATCCTATGGTCTGTAACACGATTTTGAGGATAATTATATGTACGAATTTTTTCACTTCTATCACCTGTTCCAATTTGTAATTTTCGTTCATAAGCAATTTTTTCCTGCAATTCTTTTTGTTGTTTCTCATAAAGTCTTGCTCTAAGGATTTGCAAAGCTTTTCTTTTATTTTGATATTGAGAACGTTCATCCTGACAAGTCACAATTATACCTGTGGGTATATGTGTGATTCTTACAGCAGAATCAGTAGTATTAACATGCTGTCCACCATGACCTGATGCACGAAAGACATCAATCTTTAAGTCTTTTGGATCAATAAAAACCTCTTCCTCATCTATCTCTGGTAAAACAGCTACAGATACAGCGGAGGTATGAATTCTGCCACTTGACTCTGTTACAGGAATTCTCTGCACTCTATGAACCCCTTTTTCATACTTTAAATTAAAGTAAGCATCTTTGCCTTTTATATATAAAATAATCTCTTTAAATCCGTTCAAATCTGAAGGATGTGAATCCATTATTTCAACTTTCCAGCCTTTTCTCTCACAATATTTTTGATACATTCTAAACAAATCGCCAGCAAAAATTGCTGCCTCTTCACCACCTGTCCCTGCTCTTATTTCCATAAATACATTTTTAGAATCCTGAATCCCTTTTCTCACAAGATGTGAATTAATCTCTTTCTCAAGAGATTTTAATTCACTTTCTAATTTTTTAAGCTCTGCTCTCGCTAATTCACCCATCTCTTCATCATCTAAAAGTGACTCAGTCTCTTCTATTTCTTTTTTTATATCTGTATATCTTTCATAAAGAGATATTAATTCTTCTATTTCTGCTCTTTCTTTTGAAATTTCAGCATATTTCTTTTGGTCTTTAATTATTTCCGGGTTAAGTAACAATTTGTCAATTTTAGATAACCTATCTTTTTTTTCTTTTATTTTTTCTGGATTAATCATAGTGCAGAAATGTCTTTAGAGAAATTTAAATTATATTATTTTTATCATCCAATCTTAAAATAACTGGCGTAAAATCTTTTATTTCATCTTTTAGTAACCAACCAAATGCCATAACAATTATTTTATCACCCTGTTCCACAAGTCTTGCAGCTGCTCCATTTATACAAAATTCTCTTGAACCCGCTTTTCCCGGAATAATATATGTTTCAAATCTTGCACCATTTGTAATATCAGCAACAAGTACTTTCTCATAAGGATACATATCTGCTTTTTCTATTAGTTCTGTATCAATTGTAATGCTACCTTCATAATCAATTTTTGTATCAGTAATCGTAGCATTATGAATTTTAGATTTAAGCACACATATATACATATAGCTCTCCTCTTCTTTATTATCATTCATTTAATTTCTCTGTTATTTGTGCTTCTGTAGCTTTTTTATTCATTGTTAACCCTTTTTATCATCCTTTTTCAGAAACTTTATTAAAGTATCAATAGGCACAGGGAACAATATAATATTACTTTTTTCTGAAGAAATTTCTGTTAATGTCTGCAAAAACCTGAGTTGGATTGCAGTATCATCTTTAGAAAGGATTGTAGCGGCATCTGCAAGTTTATGAGAAGCTTGTAATTCTCCCTCTGCATGAATAATCTTTGCTCTTCTTTCTCTTTCAGCTTCAGCCTGCTTTGCCATTGCTCTCTGCATATTTAAAGGAATTTCAACATCTTTCATTTCAACAAGTGAAACTTTAATTCCCCACGGGTCCGTTTTTTCATCAATAATTTTCTGTAAATTATGACCGATTTTTTCTCTGTTAGATAATATTTCATCTAATTCAGATTGCCCAACAACATCTCGTAAAGTTGTTTGAGCTATTTGAGAAGTAGCTGTAATGTAATTTTCAACCTTTGCTACAGCATCTTCTGGATTAATAACTCTGAAATATACAACAGCATTGACTTTAACAGGCACATTATCTTTTGTGATAATATCCTGTGGCGGCACATCAAGTGTAAATGTCCTTAAATCCACTTTTACCATTGTATCAATAAAAGGAAGCAAAATAAAAAGTCCTGGTCCTTTTGCACGATAGAGTCTTCCTAATCTAAAAATAACTGCTCGTTCATATTCCCTTGCAATTTTGATAGTTTTTGTTAAAATTATAATTAACAAAATTATAAGAAAAAACAACGAACTTGAAATATTTAACATATATTTACACCTCCTAATCAATTTATTTTCATCAGCCTTAAAATAGACCTCCAACACTAAAATCAAATATCCAATCTCCTATACCTTTATCTTCTAATATCCATTCTTTTTTGTCTCTATTATAGTGAAATCTTTTTGAAAAGTAAAGCCTTATAGGAATCATAGGTATTTGTATCCTAAATCCCCAACCTGTTGAATAATAATATTCTCTATAATCAAAATTAGCCTGATGTGAGCGTCTCCATAAATTTCCAGTATCACAGAAAAAGACCATCCACAAAATTTGTTCTGCAATAGGGAATCTATATTCAAGATTTGCATAGATTCTTGAAAAACCTCCTCCAGCCCATTGGGAATCATAGTATTTATAGCCTCTAATAGATTCAACCCCACCAATATATAACAAATCATCCGCATTTATAGTTTTATCAATAGGTTTCCCATCAAAAGAACGGTCTATAAGTCCATAGTTAAAATGAAGAACCATCACAAATTTCCAGAATAAAGGATAATATTTACTTATATCAGTTATGTATTTCATATATTTGTCATCACCACCCAACGGACCACCTGTAATTTCCCAACTTTGTGTAAAATGAAAACCTCTTGTTGGATTAAATATATTGTCTCTACTATCATAATCATACTTTAAAATGAGAGAGCTCTTGACAAAATCACCTTTTCCCATTTTCCCTTGTAAACTTAAATCAGCAGGCACATTTCTAAATCTATAATATTTATACAATTCAATATTATAAAGAGCAGATATAGTAATAATATCTGATAATCGTCGTCCAAGCCCAAGAGTAGCACCCCATTCCTGTTTGTTGTAATAGCAGTCCTTACCTTCTATAGTTGAGGGAGTTCGTAAATCTTCTTTATTTCTATAAAACAATGAAAATGAAAAAGAAGTTGGAGTTCCAAATATCCAAGGATGTCTAAATCCTGCTTCATAAAACTGTTTCTTTTGCTGATATTCTACTCTCTCGTGAACCCGTATCCCTCTTCCCATAAAATTGTTCTCAGATACCTCTTCATATCCACCAAATCCATCTACTGAACCCCATACTACACCAAGAGTTATTAGCCCTGTCATTTGTTCTTCAACTTCAAATATAAGATTCATAAGCCCTTCAGCAGAACCTGGTTTAACATCAATCTCTACTTTCTTAAAAAATCCAAGATTATATACCTTTTCTTGACTCCTTTGAATCTTTCTTGAATTAAATATCTCTCCTTCTTTTATAAGAATCTCTCTACGAATAACATAATCTTTTGTTTTTGTATTTCCCCTTATTATAATATTCTCAATATGTGCAACTTCTCCTTCTATAATTCTAATATTATAACTTACAATCTTTTTCGTTTTATCAATTTTTTGCTCCGGAATTATTTTAACAAAAATATAACCTCTTGCACCATACATCTGATGAAGTGCTTGTAAATCTTCTTCAAATTGCTCCTGTTCAAATATTTCACCTGATTTATGTTTTAATACAGAATAAATTTCATCATCAGAAAAAATTGTATAACCAGAAACAGTATATTTCCCAAACTTGTATTGTTCTCCTTCTGAAATTTCAATTGTAATATAAAGTTTTTTTTCCTTCTTTCTCTTCTTCCCTTCAATTCTATAAACAAGCTTATCACGAACTATCTTAGCAAAGATATATCCATTATTTTTGTAAAATTTAATTATATTTTCTTTATCTCTTTCATACTCTTCTCTTTTAAAAATACCAGAATGTAACCAGTCATCAATATGTGTATCCATTTTCCCTATAATCTTTTTTTCAGTAAAAGCTTTACAACCTATAATTTTTATCTTCTTTACTCTTACCTCATCACCTTCTTTTATTTTAAAAATTAATTTGCAAGTTTTCTTTTCTTGATTTATAATCGGAATAGCTCTTACACTTACTTCATTATATCCTTCCTCTTCATATTTGTTTAAAATTATATTGATAGCTTGATTAGCTTTTGTTTCTTGATAAACATCTTCTTCTTTTAAAATATCTTTTATTGCTTCACTTAAATCACTATCACTGAATTCATCATTACCTTTGAAAACTATTTCTTTTATAATAGGTCTTTCTGTTACAATAAAAGTTAAAATTAGTCCTCCTTTTTTTTCAACAATATCTAATTTTATATCACTATAATATCCAAGTTCATATAAAGACTTAATAGATTCACTTGCTCTTTTAGCAATAAAGGGTTCACCCTCTTCTAACTCCAATACATTATAAGCTTCTGATTTATCTGAATTTATAATGCCTTTAATAGTTATTTTTTTAATTTTCTTACTTTCGTACTTATAAGCAATTATATCAGATATAGCAAACATTACTATTAAAAGCAATAATAGTTGGGCAGTAATCTTTATAATTTTTTTCATTATTTACCCCCTTACCATATCTTGTATTTAAATTAGGCATAAATATAATCCATATAAAATGGATTGGCAAGAAAAAATTTCAAGTAAGTATGAAACAGCTCTCTGGGTTATTGACTTTGATAACTTTTAGTAGTATTTTTAATCTTATGGAAAAAGTTACTATCACAATAATAGGAGCAGGTGTAATTGGACTCGCTATTGCAGCTGAGGTTTCAAAAAAAAGGAAAGATATAATTTTATTAGAAAAAAATGAAAAATTTGGACAGGAAACAAGTAGTCGTAACAGCGAAGTAATTCATGCGGGAATATATTATCCTGAAAATAGCCTTAAAGCCAAATTTTGTGTTGAAGGTAAGATGCTTTTATATGATTTTTTAGAAAAGTATTCTCTTCCATATAAACGATGTGGCAAATTTATAGTAGCTGTTGAAAAAAATGAAATTGAAAAACTCTATTTAATTAAAGAACAGGCAAGTAAAAATGGAGTTGATGATTTAAAATTCATAGAAAAAAATGAACTTAAAAAATTTATTCTTAATATTAGAGGAAAGTCCGCTCTTTTCTCACCTTCAACTGGAATATTTGATACATATAAATTTATGCAAACGCTGGAAACTATTGCTAAAAATAATAAAGTGTTGATAAGTTATAATTCTGAAGTTATTGGCATTGAAAAAGTAAATGGAAATTATAAAATTATAGTAAAAGAGCAAGATAATACTACTTTTGAATTTCTATCTGAGATTGTAGTAAATTGCGCAGGACTTTATTCTGAAAAAATTGCACAAATAGTAGGTATTAATACTAAATCTGCAGGTTATAAAATCTATTATGGTAAAGGAGAATATTTTAGCTTACCCGGTAAGTATAAAAATCTTTTTAATTCCCTTATTTATCCTGTCATCCCTTTAAATTCAAAATCGCTTGGTATTCATACAGTACTTGATTTACAAGGAATGATTAGATTAGGTCCAAATATTTTTTATGTAAAAGAAATTGATTACTCTGTGGATGAATCGCATAGAGAAGAATTCTATAATGCTGTAAAAAGATACTTCCCATTTATAGAAGAAGATGAACTTTCACCTGATATGGCAGGAATAAGACCCAAACTTCAAGGCCCTGGTGATGATTTCAAAGATTTTGTTATCAATGAAGAAACAGATAAAGGTTTGCCAGGATTTATAAATCTAATAGGTATAGATTCGCCTGGCCTTACATCGTCTTTAAAAATCGCTAAATATGTAAGTAACAAAATATAATTATTAAAATTTAGGTAATACTATATATTCTTGGAAGACTTTACCTAATATTTGATTTATTAATTTCTGACCCGTATCTCGTTTAATTGCTATTCCATCCGTTGCATAATAGTCAATACTATACATATTATCGGTATT
>CAZSCZ010000108.1:0-7877 GCA_964605455.1 uncultured Spirochaetia bacterium | reverse complement strand
TCGCTTTTATTGTTCCTTCTGTATCAAATGTAGAAGGTGTATATATCAATTTATATGAAAAATCGTGCGATTCTATAGGATCTAATGTCCCAGTTGTTTCCCATTTTACATCAACAGTTCCAACATAATTATTTTGTCCATCAAATCCAATTGCATATAATGTTAAAACATCATCAGTAGTAATTTCAAGATCTTTTATTTCTTTCCCATCTTTTGAAGGCTTATCTACTATCTTTACACGAACTTTTATACATTCATAACTTAAATTTAAGTAATATCTTGCATTTTTATGACGTGGATTTATTAATAAGGTTTTCTTAAAAAAGGGAATTGCTTCTCTACATTTTCCTTCTTTATACTTTCTTAATCCTTTGTAATAATTCACTTGCATTGCTTGGTACTTTTTATAAGCCTTTTCAAAATATATTTTTGCCCGTTTATTAGAAGGTTCTAAATCTAATATCTTTTTCCACATCTCCGCAGCATTCTTAAAATCGCGCATTATATAATAAGTAACACCATCCATAAAATATTTCTGTATTAATTTCCTTTTATCTTTTTTATCTGAACCAGATTTACCATAACTAATAGAAGAAAATGTAATTGTATGCAAGAGAAAAAAAATAATAATAAGTATTATCCAAAATGTTTTTTTTAATCTTAACTCTCTCATAATCTAATAAAAAAGATTATTTTTATTAAAATATCATTTATAACATATTATACAATTAAGTAGCTCTTCTTAAAATAATAACTCAATTTTAATATGTATCCTTTTTTTTAAAATGTCAAGTTTATTCCAAGATGTGATGCTAAAATGAGTAAAATTTTATGCCATTTGAAAATAGGTAAATTTAAAGCGTATGATTTATAATTTTAGATATGGTTTAAATTATAATTTCCGAACACTCTTATGCAAATACTGGATGGAAAGAATAATTACAAATAAACAGAACATAAATATTAAAAAGATAGTAAAAAGATTAGCACCACAAGTAGATACTTTATTATTTCTATTTACACAAAAAGTAAAAAAGTAGAAATTTTAACATAAATATTCAGCTCTTACTTGACAATTGAATTTTAAATATTAATTTTATATTTTTAAACATATGGGACATTATAGGTATGAAAGATGCATAAGAAGAAAGTTTTAATGAAAGGGAATGAAGCAATTGCAGAATCTGCAATTATAGCGGGTTGTAGATATTATTTTGGTTATCCTATAACTCCACAAAATGAAATTCCTGCATATATGTCGTGGCGAATGCCACAGGTGGGTGGTGTTTTCCTTCAGTCTGAAAGTGAACTTGCTGCAATTAATATGGTTTTTGGTGCCTCTGCAGCTGGTGCTAGAGTTATGACAAGCACAAGTAGTCCTGGTATAAGTCTTATGATGGAAGGGATATCATATATTGCAAGTGCAGAGCTTCCCTGTGTTATTGTAAATATGATGAGAGGTGGCCCAGGTCTTGGTAACATTGCACCTGCTCAGTCAGATTATTTTCAATCAACAAAAGGTGGTGGACATGGTGATTATAGATTAATTGTTCTTGCGGGAAATAGTGTACAGGAAATGGCAAATTTAACTGTAGAAGCTTTTGATCTTGCTGATTACTATAGAAACCCTGTACTTTTACTTGGTGATGGAATTCTTGGCCAGATGAGTGAACCTTTAATACTTCCTGAACCACCAGCAAATAAAAAACTTCCACCCAAAGATTGGGCACTTACAGGTGCAAAAGGAAGAAAAAAAAATGTTATTAGAACTTTATGGCTCCACCCTGAAAATAAGTTAGAATTGCATAATGTAAATCTTTATAAAAAATATGAAAAAATTAAAAAAGAGTTATTAAAATATGAAACTTATTTAATAGATGATGCTGAAATTGTTCTTATAGCATATGGAACATCTTCAAGAGCTGCTAAAAGTGTTATAAATAAATTACGGGATGAAAATATCAAAGTTGGACTTATAAGACCAATAACATTATGGCCATTTCCAGAAAAAATTATAAATAACATAGCAAATTCAAAACGAAAGTTTCTTGTAATAGAAATGAGTATGGGACAGATGGTAGAGGATGTAAAATTAGCAGTTGCTGAAAAATCACCTGTATATTTTCTTGGTCGTGCGGGTGGCTGGATACCAAATGAAGAAACTATAATAAAAAAAATTAAAGAAATAAAATGAAAGTAGTATTTAAAAGACCAGAAAGTATGACTGAAAATAGAATGCACTACTGCCCGGGATGTGGGCATAGTATTGTGCACAGATTAGTCGCAGAAGTAGTGGACGAACTCGGGATTCGAGAAAAAATAATAGGTATTGCCCCTGTTGGATGTGCTGTTCTTGCTTATGACTATTGGGATTTTGATGTATCTGAAGCTCCACATGGTAGACCGCCTGCTGTTGCAACCGGAATTAAGCGTGTGCATCCAGATAAAGTTGTTTTTACATATCAGGGTGATGGTGACTTAGCCGCAATAGGCATAGCTGAAATAATTCATACAGCTAATCGGTCTGAAAATATTTCTGTTATATTTATAAATAATACTGTCTATGGAATGACAGGTGGTCAAATGGCACCTACTACGCTGTTGAACCAGAAGACCACAACAACCCCTGCAGGACGAACACCTCAAGTTGCAGGCTATCCAATAAAGGTATGTGAATTACTTTCAGTGCTTGAAGGTTCAAAATATCTTGAACGAACCGCTGTTGATACCCCTGCAAATATCTTGAAAACAAAAAAAGCAATAAAAAAGGCTTTTCAAATTCAAATTGAAAAAAAGGGGTTTTCTCTTATTGAAATACTTTCAGCCTGTCCTACAAACTGGGGAATGACTCCAAAGGAGGCTGTAAAACATATATCTCAAAATTTGGTAAAATATTTTCCATTGGGTGTAATAAAGGATACAACAAATGAAAATTGAAAAAGTAATAATAGCAGGTTTCGGAGGCCAGGGTATTATTACACTTGGTTATATAATTGCTTACGCTGGTATGTTTGATAATTTATATGTTTCTCATATCCCTTCTTATGGTGCAGAAATGCGGGGGGGAACAGCTAATTGCTCTGTAATTATCTCTTCTGAAGAAATTGCTTCACCTATCATAACAGAGGCAACAACTGCTATAATTATGAATCAGCCGTCTTTAACTAAATTTGAAAATAAAATCGCTTCAAATGGTTTGCTTATTTTAAATTCAGATATGATAAATACCAGCCCTTCTCGTAATGACCTGAAATTAATATTATTACCCGCAAATAAAAAAGCTGAAGAAATAGGAAACTTAAAATCTGCAAATATCTTTATGTGTGGTATCTTTGCTGGCATAACAAAAATTATAACCCCTCAATCTGTCAAAAGTGCAATAAAAGAATATTTTAAAACAAAACCACAAAAAATAATTGATTTAAATTTAAAAGCATTTGACGCAGGATTTGCTAAAGCTCAAAAAATGAAAAATTAAATCTTTTACTTAAATGACAATAAATAATTTTATCTTTCACTTCAACTTCCGTAGCAAATGGCTAAATAAAAACAGATTTTTAGAAATCTAAATTGTTAAGAAATATTGTAGCCACAATATTCTCGGATTTTACAAATATTACACTTGGGTTTAATTGGTCTACATATATTTTTCCCATATATAACTAAAAGTCTATTAATTATTTTCCAATATCTTTTAGGTAATCTTTCTTTTAAAGCCATTTCTGTTTCAATGGGATTCTTTGTTTTCACATATCCCCAACGATTAACAATTCTGTGGACATGTGTATCTACACATATACCATATTTATTAAAAGCCTTTATTATCACAAGATTCGCTGTTTTCCTTCCAACACCAGGTAATTTTAACAATTTATTAACATCATCAGGCACTTTGCTTTTATAATCTCGGATCAGTATTTGAGCAAGTTTTTTTAAATTCCGTGCTTTTGTTTTATAAAAGCCAATAGGATAAATCAATCTCTCAATTTCAGTTTCGTTCATCTTAATTAAATCATGTGGGGAATTTATATTTTTAAACAATTTATGCGAAACTTTCTCCGTAATCTCATCTTTAGTTCGTGCACTTAATAATGTTGAAATAAGTATGTGAAAGGGACTTTTATATTTGTTGGTAATATTTTCAACTACAGGATTTTCAAATTTTTTCACTTCTTTTTCAAGAATTTTTATTACTTTGTCAATGTAAGTATTATCCGCAATCATTACTCTAAACAAAAAACATTCTATAATCCAAGAGCCTTTGCTCTATACTGAAACTGTCTGAGACTTATTCCTAAAAGTTTTGCTGCTCTACTTTTATTGTTGTTTGTTGCTCTTAAAGCCATTGTAAAATAATGTTTATCAATTTCATCTTTCGCAAGTTTTAATGCATCCTTGTATTTTAATCCAGGATTAAGAATTACAAGCTCAAAATCTTTCTGTTCAACTATTTTCTTATGTAAAAGCTCAGGAGTAATCATTTCACCTTCACAGCTAAAAACAGCATATTCAATTGCAGATTCAAATTCAGCAAGGTTCCCTGGCCAAGAATAGTGTATCAAAAAATAAAGGGTGCTTTTATCTACATCTTTTACATTTTTTTTAAATTTTCTATTAAATCTTTTTAAAAATAAATCTATATATAATGGAATATCCTCTTTATGTTCTCTCAATGCTTGAGTTTGAATTATATTATCTTTAAATAAAGATACCATTTCATCTATAAAATAGTATTTAATTTCATAAATTGACCCGACTTTAGTTGATGTAAAAATAAATTTTGTATTAATTTTGTGACTATTTATTTCATCTTCCTGAATAATATTATACAGTGCTTTCTGTAATTTAGGATTTAATCGCTCACTATTTTCTATTACAAGAACATTGTTATTTGCTTCAAAAATTATACTTTCATTTCCTAAAAGCATTTCCTCTAAAATTTCGCTCCTATAACTTTCAAGATTTATTATCACAGGCTCAATTTTATCATTTTTAAACATATATTTAGCTATTATACCAGATAAAAATTTCTTTCCAGTGCCATTTTCTCCTATAATTAATATAGGCTTATTATTTTTTAAAACCTTATTTAAGCTTCGCTTTAAGTCCTTAATATATTTACTTATACCAATAATTTCCGGAAAATCAGGCAATTCCTTTTCCCTATTTTCTGATGATAAACTATTTCTTAATAAATTTTGGAATGTAAAAGTTCTATTAAGAAGATAAGGAATCTCATCCATAGTAAAAGGCTTAATCAGATAATCAAAAGCTCCTATTTCCATAGCCTTAACAGCTGTTTCAATATTAGCATAGGCTGTCATAATAATTACAAGTAAATCATCAGGATAATTTTCCTTAATATATTTGAGAACTTCAAATCCACTTACTTTTGGCATAAATATATCACACAAAACAAGGTCAACTTTATTTTCTTTAAGAATTTTTAAAGCTTTTTCACCATTTTCTGCAAGAAGCACATTATATCCCAGACTATTAATTTTTGTACTCAAAATTCTTCTTATTAACGGGTCATCATCTATTATTAATATAGTTTTATCATCCATAAAAAAAGTTAATCTTCCTGTAACCAGGTTTTTAATGCATAAACCATTTTTTCAGCCAATTCTTTTATTCTTGGTGTAAATCCCGCCTTTGTATAGTAAGTAAGCGCTCTTAAAGGTTCTCCTTTTTTATAATAATAATCCCCAATCCTTATAAGACCATCTTTATAATTTGTTGCAATAAATATTTTTTCAGCCATATCAATTTTTCCTTCATTAAAAAATTGGTTCCCCTTTCTTATAAGAGCAGTCCGTTCTTTTTCCGAAATTTTCATAATTTATATAAAATTTATCTATAAATCTATAAAATGTCAAATCATTTCTAAAATGCGCCAGCAAAAATCTATCCTGTCTTAGGCTAAAAGAGCATCATACTTACGAAAGTGCAATATGTTAGAAGACTTAAACTTACAATAATAAGCCAGACCTGTTCCTATATATATTAATTTACAGTTTGTTGGAAATAATACAAATAATTTTATAACACCAGATTTAAATTCAAAATACCCTCAAAAAGTGAGAAAGTTGACATTTTTAAAAAAATGTGCTATAATATATTATAGAAAGAAGGGGTAGTGAGCTCTTTTATATCTGGAAATGATATTTTTATAAACTGAATAAATTTTTTATGTTATAAAAGAATTAAATTGCTGATAAAGTGTTAAATAATATATTCTTTATTAATTATTTGAGAAACACATACTGGAAGAACAATCAGGTTTCAAAAATTTTTATATTAATTTGTTAACTATTTTAAAAAATTCACCATATAAATGCATATAAATGGGTATTAAGCAATGAGCATCAAAAAATTGTTTATAATATCCATATTAATTTTACTTATATCATTTATTCAATCCATTAATGCAGGCAATTTTATAGGGCCTATTTCACTGGCACCCGGATATAATGCTCCATCTATAGCAGTTGGCGATATAGATAATGATGGGGACCTTGATATTATTGTCAATGGATTTCGTGGTGGAATAGAATTTAAAGTAATACGCAAGTATATTAATAATGGAAGCGGTAGCTTTTCTAGGGGATGGGTATCAGGTCACTATGGGTGCGATAGAGGCGCAATAGCATTGGGTGACATAGATAATGATGGTGATTTGGATCTGATTGTTACAGGTGTTAGATATGCTGGACAAAATTATCTGGATAAATATATAAATAATGGATCTGGTCATTTTACGAGAACACAAATTATTTCAAATGGAGTATATGATTCTTGTGTTGCACTTGGTGATATAGATAATGACGGTGATTTAGATTTAGTTGTAGGTGGATATGATGATTCAAGGAGTAGATTAGAAATATATACAAATAATGGGGCAGGAGGTTTCCAATTAAAAAGTTCACTCAAAGGAACCCGTAACGGAGCTGTGGCTTTAGGTGATATTGATAATGATAATGACCTTGACTTAATTGTTGCTTATCCTTCACCCTCTTGGTCTAATGGATTGCGTAAATATACAAATAATGGCTCAGGAGATTTGATAGATGCCGGGCGAATTGCAGGATTTGACTTTTGTAGTAAAGGAGGCGCTTCTATTGCCTTAGGTGATATAGATAATGATGGCGACTTAGATCTGACAGCAGCAGGCAATTCCGAGCATATAGTCTTGAAAAATGATGGAACGGGAAGATTTCTTTTTTCACAGTCTCTGGTAGGAATTAAGAAAGCATCTATTGCACTTGGTGATATAGATAATGATGGTGACCTGGATTTAGTGATAAGTGGGCGCTCTCCCGCCCAGAGACTTGCATATTATTTGAATGATGGAAATGGTAATTTTGGAACTATTTCATCTAATCTTGCCAGACCATTAGCATATGATTGGTGGAGTGTTATAGCACTGGGTGATCTTGATAATGATGGTGACCTGGATCTACTTGCAGCTGGAACCTCTCACGCGTGGGGACTTCAGTTTGATATGTATACAAATTCTGAGCCCACTATAAATGCTTCTCCTAATATTCCTTTTAACACTTCATCAACAAGTATAGGAGGCTATTGGAGATTTAAATGGACAGCACCTACCGATGACCATACTCCATCATCTGTTTTAAGATATAAAATTGCAATTGGAATAGGTTCAAGTGGTGTATATAATTATTCTTCTGCTAATATTGATTATCCTCGTGGTCAGGCTAATATTGGCAATGTGTGTATTGTTACAGGCTGTTTTTATCAAAGTAAAATTCCAGATACTGAAACTGTATATTGGAAAGTAGGAGCCATTGATACATCGTTTAAATTTTCAGGTTATTCGCCTGAATCAATAGCCAGTTTAATCCCAACACCAC
>CAZSCZ010000107.1:0-8012 GCA_964605455.1 uncultured Spirochaetia bacterium | reverse complement strand
GTTCCACGCTCCAATTAAATTTAAAAGATGTATCAATAGCTGCTACTTTCCAATATACTGTTTTTGTTACAGGTATTTTTGATTGATAGAAACATTCATTACTACCAATCCAATCTTGAGGGATATTACCAATATTAGCCTGACCACGAGGATAATCTATTGTATCTGAAATATAGTCATAAACACCACTTGAATTATTTCTAATAGCGATTTTGTATCGCATCAAGATTGGTAGAGTATGGTCATCAGAAGCTGAAGCCCAATAAAATCGCCAATAACCACCAGAATTAATAGCATTTATTATAGTTGGGGCATTAGGTGGATTATTTTTTGTAGAGCTAGTATTTATATATTTGTCAAGCCTGGGATTAAGGCTGCTATCCCTTCCTGAGACAATCAAATCCAAATCACCATCATCGTCAATATCCCCAAGCGCTATGGAACCCCAAGAAACCTGTGTGCCAAAGGATGTGCCTGAAAAATTTCCGTAACCATTATTTGTGTATTTGTAAAGCTTCTTATGAGCACCGCTATCCCTTCCAATGGCAACCAAATCTAAATATCCATCCTGATTAATATCCCCAAGCGCTATGGAACTCTCACCAATCCCTGAGTCAAAAAATGTGCCTGTAAAACTTCCATAACCGTTATTTGTATATTTGTAAAAAGTGTAAGTACCGGAATAAACATTTCCTGTAACAAACAAATCTAAATCTCCGTCACCGTCTATATCCCCAAGCGCTATGGAACTATAATCAACCCCGGTGCCAATGTTTGTTGGTTCCGAAAAATTACCTGTGCCATCATTTATGTATTTGTCAAGCCTGTTAGTACTGCCATCATATCCTGTGACAATTAAATCTAAAGCACCATCACTATTAATATCCCCAAGCACTATAGAACTATATCCAACCCCTGTGCCAAAGGATGTTGGTCCTATAAAATTTCCATCACCATTATTTATGTATTTGTCAAGTCGGTAAATAGTACTGTTGGTATCCCTTCCAGTGACAATCAAATCCAAATCACCATCACCGTCAATATCCCCAAGCGCTATAGAACCATACGAAACTCCTATACCCCAGTTTGTTATTGGCCCTGAAAAATTTCCAGTCCCATCATTTTCGTATTTGTCAAGTCTGTAAGTAGTGCCATCATATCCTGCGACAATCAAATCCAAATCACCATCATCGTCAATATCCCCAAAAGATATAGAACTATTCCTAACTCCTATACCCCAGTTTGTTATTGGCCCTGAAAAATTTCCAGTCCCATCATTTTCGTATTTGTCAAGCCTATAATTACTAACATCAGCGTGTCCTGTGACAATTAAATCCAAATCACCGTCATTGTCTATATCTCCAAACGCTATGGAACTCGAAAAAACCCCTACGCTAAAATTTGTTGGTCCTGCAAAATTTGCATACAAACTGTTAAATATCAAAACAATACTGAAAACCCAAAATACTATCAAAATTACACATCTTTTCACTTTTTTATCCACCTTCTCATTTTTATCTCATTTTTACCTCTCATTCCTGCGAAAGCAGGAATCCATATATTTCCTTATTTCTTTAACAAAAAATTAATAAAGTTTTGCACCGTCCCTGCAAATTCTTTAATTTTTAATCTTCAATTTCCTATTATATGTTATACCACATTTTTTTTTAAATTTCAACTTTTTCATTTCGCTTTTTTCCGGTTATATTTTTATATACTACTAATTATAAAATATTCTTTCACAATTCTTACAATTTCTTATCAAAAGTTTACAGTTTAATAGAGAAAAAACTTTGCAAAAATGTTAACAAAGTTGTGCACCGTCCCTCTCTATTTATTGATTATTGACATAGAAATAGAAAGATATATTTTACAATCATTATGAGAGAAAAGTATTTAGAAAAAGTTAACCGAATTGTTGTAAAAATAGGAACAAAATCTCTTGTTAATAATAAAAGTTTGCTTCATAGAAAGAAGGTAAAAAAATTAGTAGCAGAAATAGCAGAATTATTTAAAAAAGGGAAAGAGTTCATTATAGTTTCATCTGGAGCTATTATTTCAGGTGCAGGGATTTTAGGGCTTAATGAAAGGCCGAGAACTATACCTGAAAAACAAGGTGCAGCTAGTGTAGGTCAGATTATCCTTATGGATACATATAAAGAATTCTTTGAAAAATATGGGATAAAAATTGGACAAGTGCTGCTTACAGAAGATGACCTCAAAAATAGGAAACGATATCTTAATGCAAGAAATACTCTTTTAACACTTATTGAAGATTTTAAAGTGATACCAATTATAAACGAAAACGATGTTGTTGGAATTGAGGAAATTGTTTTTGGCGACAATGATATACTTGCTGCACTTGTGGCAAATCTTATAAGTGCTGATCTACTTATTCTTTTAACTAATATTGATGGTTTTTGCATACAAAAAAATGGGAAACAAATACTTTTACAAGAGATTAAAAAGATTACAGATGAAATTGAAAATTATGCAGGTAAATCTGATGACAAATTTGGGACAGGTGGAATGAAAAGCAAAATTCAGGCCGCTAAAATTTCAACACATTCAGGAATTCCAGTTATTATTGCGAATAGTGATGAAAAAAATATTTTACAGCGAATACTTTCATCTGAAATTATTGGTACATTTTTTTATCCTAATGAGAAAGCATTATCTCAAAGAAAAAGATGGATTGCATATTCTGTTGTTCCTAAAGGAAAAATTATTGTTGACCAAGGAGCAAAAGAAGCATTAATTGAAAGAGGGAAAAGCTTATTACCAGGTGGAATAATTAAAATTGAAGGTAAATTTAATACAGGAGATCCTGTAGATGTTCTTGATGAAGATAACAACATTATAGGACGTGGACTGGTGAATTATGATAACACTATTATAGAAAAAATAAAAGGGAAAAAGAGTAATTATATAAAATCAATTGTTGGCGAAAAATATTATCCTGAAGTGATTCATAGAGACAATTTAGTAATTTATTTATCACATTTATCATAAACTTATTGGTAAAATTAAAATGTATAAATTTTCAATATTTCATCTATCCTATATCCCACATGATATTTAGCACAGAATCAGCAGATAAGATAATAATAAGAGATAAATATTTCTTAAGAACAGGTAAGATAAAAACAAAAAAAACAATATAGATATATAAATGAAGGATATAAGCGAGAAAATTAAAATTTATGTATATTTTCGTTTAATATTTTGTAACATATGCCAGATAGCTGTTACATTAAAAACCCTTCCAAATTGTTTTACAGCATACGCAGTTTCTATATATTCATTCATAGACCATTTTTGCTGAAGTTTTTGAATGCTGTCAAAAATTGTGTTTTTAATCTCTTCTGGTAGAGATTCTTTAGACCTCTTTTCTACTTCAAGAAATTTAGTATAACCAGAATAATAATAATTTTTTATTCTTTCTGTTTCAAATTTTCTGTTTGAAGCAGGTGATTGGTCATAATTCAATTTTTTAACATAAGGGTCATATTCCTCTATTTCAAGAAACACTTTTTTGGAGTCAATTGAGCCACTAAGATTTCCTAAGATAACTAATTTAGGTGACTTTGATTTATATAGATGGATAGCTTCAAAAGTATTTTTTGCATCATAAATTGGGAAATCAAATGTAGCAAGTATAGCAAAAAGATCAACTTTTAATCTAAAATTTTTTACTTCTGGCACAAAAACAAGGACACCTTCTTCCGAATCTTTATAATATACTTTTTGAGTAGGGTTAACATATTTTTTTACTCGTCCCATTAATTTAGAATTCAATACAGATCCATATTCTATTAACATTTCGCGTCTATGTGATATGATATTAATTTCTGTAGAATAAATATCTTCAAGAATTTTGATGTTTCTTCTTTTTTGACTTTTCATATTCATAATCTCATACTCAGTAGCCCACATAAAAAGTTCGCCAAGAGGTTTTTCACCTGTTGGTTGAAGAAATAGATCAGGAGCAATCTCTTTTAAAAGTTCAATAATTTTACGATTAGTATTTATAGAAACTTTTATAACACCACTTTGATGTAGGTGAGTAAGGTAATCTTTTGTAACAATATAAGATTTTTCTATTCTACCACCAGATACCCTATATATAGCAGCAATTGCAGGGTCTTTTCTATTAAAGGAAATATTATATGAATCAATATTATCTATTTGCATTAATACTGACACTGGAACTATCATTGGGCTGCTCCACTTTTAAATTATTTTCGGTATTTCTTGCAAGATTAACAGCAAATTTTAAAGCTTCAAAAAGACTTTTATCAAAAGCTTTTCCTTTTCCAGCAATGTCATACGCTGTTCCATGGTCAACAGAGGTGCGAATAATAGGTAACCCTATTGTAACATTTATCCCTATACCAAACGAAAATATCTTAAATGGAATAAGTCCTTGGTCGTGATACATTGCTATTATACTTTCATAAACTGGATATTTAAAATATTTATAAAAAAATGAATCTGATGAAAATGGTCCATCAACTTTTATTCCTTTTCGTTGTATCTCTTCAATAGCTGGAATAATTGATTTTTCTTCCTCTTGACCAAAAAGTCCATTATCAGAAGCATGAGGATTAAGACCTAAAACTGCAATTTTAGGTCGCTTATATCCAAGCCTAAGAAGAATATTATTCGTATTTAAAATTGTATTCATTATTTTCTCTTTTGTAATATGTTTTGATACATCTTTTAATGCCATATGAGTTGTAACAAGCACAATTTTAATCTTGCTTGAAACCATCATCATATTAAAGTTAGTTGCTTTTAGTTTTCCAGCTATATATTCTGTGTGACCTGTAAATTTCTTATACCCAAGCGAAATTACTTCTTTATTTACAGGCGCTGTTACTATAGCATCAATTTTTTTTTCTTTTGCTAAATCTACAGCTTTATCTATACTCAAAAGTGCAACCTCTCCTAACTCCTTTGTAGGTTGCCCTAAATTAAAATGCGGCACTTTAATATCTCCTACATCAATTATTCCAATAGTATTCTCTTTTAATAAATAAACATCTTCAGGTGCATTAATTATTTCTGTATTTATTTTAAAATTATAGTGTTTAATTGTTTTATCAAATACTGATTTTTTGCCAATAATAATTATATTAGAAAAGCGTCTAAAAGTCTGGCGCATAAAGGTTTTGCATATAACTTCTGGGCCAATACCTGCGCCATCACCCATTGTAATACCAATAAGTGGTTTTTTATGACTATTTCTCTTCATATAATTTTAAAATAAGATCTTTAGATGGATTTTCAAAGTCATTACTTATTGTACATTTCCCTTCTATTATTACACCTTTCTGAATTATAATTTCTGGGGTTTTTATATTTCCTAAAACCCTTGCTGTAGGATATAATATTATTCTACTTGTAGCAGTGAGATTTCCTATTATAATACCTTCAATTATTATACTTGAGGCTTTAATATTGGATTTAACCTTTCCTGTTTTACCTACATATAAATGATCAACATTGATGGAACTACCCTCAAATTTACCATCAATTTGTAATTCACCTTTTATATAAAATCTTCCCTCAAAAAATGAATTTGGACCTATTATTGATTTTGGCATTTCTCTTGCTGGCATAATAACTCCTTTAAATTAAAAATTTTTCTTTATACTTAATATTTCTTCTGGAATTTTAATTTTTTCAATAAATTCTTTGGAAAACTGTGCAACATATTTTAAAGCATCTATTACACTCATCCCATCAATCTCTTTATTTCCTCCATTTAATTTTGAAAATTTTATGATATCATCAGGATTTAAGATTATATTACCATTACTGTTGTAATCAGTTAATAAATAATTAACAAAACTATTTAACTCCTTCATAAATTCAGTTAATGTTATAAGAAAAGCTCTTCCAATCTTTACTTTCATTACTCTAAGTCTTTCTTTATATTTCTCTGATTCTGTATTAGTAATTTCATCTAAAATATCAGTATAATTTTTTAACAATCTCCTACAGTTTTCAATATGGTCATAAAATTTATCCCTTTCTCTTGAATAATTATAATCAAGTTTTAAATGAAAATCACTTAAAGCTCCCCAAAGGTCATCCTCAAATTTTTTTAAGTAAACAGCTGCCATATCAATTTCTGGGTCATCTGATGCTGGATGAACTTTTTCATCAATAGAAATTTTTGAAAGTAATGGAAAAGCAATTTCATCAGGAGTTTTATCAGATGAATCTTTTTCCCCTTCCTTTTCTTTGAGAGATAACTCATCTGCAACTTTTTTTACTTCTTCAACATCCTCTTCTTCTGTTAAAATCTCTTCTGGCATTGCTTCTAAATTTTTTAGCTGTTGCTTTAAATTTGATAACTCTTGTTTTACTCTCTCTTTTTGTTGAGGGTCAATTGTAATTTTATATACACCTTCCAATTTTTTTATTATGTCCTTTAATTTTTCTATTTTCTCCATTTTGGTAAAAAAATAATAATATTTTAATTAAATGGCAACTTTTTTATACCAAACCATAGCTAGCAATAAAGATTGACAAATTTTTTATTTTGGAAGTGAAATGATATGAAAATTGTTTTACTTAAATTAAACCGAACAATTATGTGTTATAATTTTGGCATACTCCACCGCATTTAAAATTTGTTTATTATAATTTATATTCCATTCTCTTCCATTCTAAATTACTTTTAAAAAATAAATCCCATCTATACAGCTTAAAAGAAATTATCTAAAAGAGAAATTGCCAGAATATTAAATGTAAATCATTCATCAGTCATTGAAAGGCTACGGGATTTTGGAATATACAGACCAGAGGAAAATCCTAATAAGGAAAACAAATTCAAAGGACAAAATACATTATGGTTATGATTATAAAATGGAAACTTGTAAAAAATAAACAGGAGCAGGAAGTAATGATAAAAATAAAATAAATAAAAGCAATAGGCACATCACTCCGTGAAATAGCAAATGAATTAAATAAAAAATTAATATCTACCACGAAATAATTTGATATCTCAGGTAAACACAATCAGAAAAATATTGCAAAGAGAAAAAAACAAGCCTAACATAAGGCGTATTATTGGCAGTAAAATTTTTTTCACTTTTTGGCTATTAGAAAAAATTTAAGGAAGTGAGATTTAATCGGATTCATTTACATCCACGCTATGATAATTTACTACCGCATCAGAGAATAGAAAATGATACTCCTACAGCTCATACTCTGCAAGGAGAAAGAACAATTAAAATAAAACCTATCCTTGAAGA
The DNA here is from genome assembly GCA_964605455.1 of uncultured Spirochaetia bacterium. GTDB lineage: Bacteria > Spirochaetota > JAHITG01 > JAHITG01 > JAFGFC01 > CAZSCZ01. The sequence goes on along the minus strand of CAZSCZ010000107.1, from coordinate 744 downwards.
AATACGAACACAGTATTCTATAGAAAAGAATTTTCCATAGATACATTCTGCATTACAGAACTATTTCCTTAGGTACTCTATTCGATATCTGCTCAGTATAAAAAATATAACACCGAAAAGAGTTAAAATTAGGAGTGATAAATTCATTCCTATAAATGATTTATTTAGAAAAACCTTATCTGCAATATCAACAGAATAAGTTAAAGGAGAAATATATGCAAAAAATTTAAAAATATTTGGTAATTCCTTAATGGGTAGAAATATTCCGCTAATGAAAATCAAAGGTAGCCTGATAAGATTCATATATATCATTGCATCATATGCCTCTTTTACAATTAAGGACATAAAAATACCAAAGCTGCTAAAAGTAAAAGAGGAAACTGAAATCCACAGAATAAAGTGAAATCCATTATAAACTTTAAAATCAATAATAAATATTGAAATAACAAACATAATTAACGATGTAAAAATACCGAACAAAAGCCCGCTTAATATTTTTCCAATTACAATACCATAATAAGATATTGGCAGAGTGTAGTATATATCAAAGACATTTATTCTCCTTTCTATCATAATTGATGTTGTGGTCATTGAAGTGGACCCGAAAAATATAGACATACTGATTAACCCGCCAATAAGAGTGGAAATATCAGCATTACTTTTTAAAGAAAATATCAGAATAAAAACTATAGGAAATAGAATTCCCCAGGAGATTGTTGCTGGTTTAAAATAGTAAGCCTTTAA
>CAZSCZ010000106.1:0-8049 GCA_964605455.1 uncultured Spirochaetia bacterium | reverse complement strand
TGTAATATAAAGAGGGAAGGCATAGGACCAAGATAAGATTATAGCAAATAATCTGTAGATTTTGGAAAATTTATATTTTATTGCTAAAAAATATAGGGGATTAAAGAAAAACAAGAGGATTTTTATTTTGACTTACCATCTTTATAGTAAAACTCAATTTCCTTTACAATAATTTGTGTTAATAAAGTATAGTTTTTATTGAAAAATTATTAATAAAGTTAATAAAGTTAATAAAGTTGTGCACCGTCCCTCTGCTTTGTGCTTTGTGCTTTGTGCTTTGTGAAAATCTGTCTTTCTATTTTTTATTTATGATATATAATCATTGGAGCATCCACAAAATTCTTGACAATTAAAATAAAAATGTGTTAATTTATATTATCATAAGTTATCTAAACCTGGTATAACAAGCACACTCAAAATTAAATTATAAAATAAACATAGGAGTATTTAAAAGATGATTTTATTAAGGAACTTGTAATGAAAAAGCTGTTTAGTATAACTTTAATTTTAGTTCTGTTTTTTAGTTGTTCAGATGAATTTAAGAAAAGGTACAAGGCAGCTAAGAGGCTTTCAAAGAGCGAAAAAATGGAAGACTGGGAGAAAGCGATAGAGAAATATGATGAAATAATAAAAATGAAGGTTAATGCTCGTGAGTATCAGGCTTTGCTTTATCGCAAATTAGGAAAAAGACATTTGGAAATGGAACATTGGAATGATGCATTATATAACTTTAAAAAAGCAGCAGAAATTTTGCCAAATGAAGGGATACTCCATTATTATATTGGAATTTGCTATAGTCAACTCAGTCGTTCTGTTATAGATAATAATAAAAAGATAGAACTTATAAAATTAGCTGAAAAAGAATATAAACTTTCATTAAAATTAACTCCAGATTTAATTGATCCACTTTATGGGCTTGGCATAATCTATTTTTATATATGGAATGATTATAAAAAAGGTATTGAATATATGGCAGAGGTTTTAAAGAAGGACCCACGAAATATAGATGCACATTTTGCACTGGCACGATTTTATTATGAAATTGGCGAACCTGTAAAATCATTAGAATTTTATAAAGCATTACTTTCATTATTACCTAAGAGGTCACCACGTCTGGAAAAGGTTAAAGAAAATATTTCAAGGATTTATCAGGAGTTACAATCTGGGTAAGAAAAAAGAAAACAAATTGAAATATTATATTGCGCTTAATATGACAGAGACTTCTAATGTTAATGGACTTGTGTCACTTTTAAAAAAGTTCAAGGACCCTGAAAAGATTTTTAATTTATCCAAATCTGAAATTGAAATGCTTCCAACTGTTGAAAAAAAGATAATTAATAAAATTTTAAAGTCTTCTGATATTTATATCTCCCAAGCAGAAGAAGAATTAGAAAAAATAAAAGAAGATGCAACTTTAGATATTATTACAATTATGGATGATGATTATCCCAAGTTATTAAAAGATATTTTTGATCCACCTATTTTATTATATGTAAAAGGGGATAGAGAAGTAGTTAATTTTCCTTCTATTTCTATTGTTGGGTCAAGATTTTGTACAGAATATGGCCGTAGAATGGCATTTACCTTTTCATATAAACTTGCATCTATGGGATTTACAATAGTAAGTGGTATGGCAATGGGGATAGATGAGTATGCGCATAAGGGCGCAATTGAATCCAATGGAAGGACTGTTGCAGTTCTTGGGTCAGGATTGTATTATATATATCCGCAAGAAAATAAAAGTCTTTATTATAAAATAATAGAAAATGGTGCTGTAGTGTCGGAATTTCCATTATTTTCTAAACCCGAGCGATACAATTTCCCCCGAAGAAATAGAATAATAAGTGGATTAGCTCTTGGCACGATTGTTGTTGAAGCACGAATGCGGTCAGGTGCATTAATTACATCTTCTTTTGCTTCTGAACAAGGAAGAGAGGTATTTGCTATTCCGGGTCCATTAAACAGTGAAACTTCTAAAGGTGCAAATAAATTAATTAAAGATGGCGCTAAACTTGTTCAAACAGTTGATGATGTATTAGAAGAACTTAATTTCTCTAATATAGATAAGGCACAACAAAAAACTAATAAGAAAAAGTTAAAAAATTCGGTAGAGTCATCAGAAGAAGAGTTATCTGACGAAGAAAAATTTATACTTAAATATATTGATTATGAACCAAAAAATGTTGAAGAAATAATTAAAAATAGTAAATTAAAAGCAAATATTGTAGAAAGGACGCTTATGATGTTAGAGATTAAAGGAATTGTAACGCAGATGCCAGGTCATAGATTTAGACTTATTGAATAGAAATATAAATAAAATTAAAAACTAAATAAAATTGGGAGGGGAATGATGAGACGTGTAGAAAAAATTGTAGAGATAATTTTATCAGAGATTCTCTCGCCTGAGCGAGTAGAAATTACTGAAAAAAAAATAATGTCCATTTTGCTTCAACAAGGTTACAAAGTAGAAGAGATTAATGAAGCATTACATTTAATCTTTGCCAAACTTAAGAATCATCAACATCAAATTCCTCACTCTAAAGATAAACCTATTAGGGTTTTCACTCCTATTGAAAGATATAAGATGTCATTGGAAGCTCAACGATTATTACTTCAATTATATTATTCAAATGCTATTACTCTCTTACAACTGGAGGAAATACTTTCACATATAGAATCTACAAATGAAATCATTGTGGACAAAGATGTTTTAATTAATATAATTAATGATATTATGGGATTAAACAATTCAAGATTAAATAAAAGTTCTATAATAAACTAATCTATATTTGTAGAGAAGCCTTATTGGGTTGTTAAGTAATTTAATATCATTCAAATAGCAATTTTATCTGTAAAGAATAGATTTTTATTAATTATAATAGGTTAATAAAATATATGTGAAAGGAGATGTTTTATGAAAGTAGGAAAGAAAACGCTTGTAATTGTAGAATCTCCTGCAAAAGCCAAGACTATAAACAAGTATTTAGGTGGTGAATATGTAGTTGAATCTTCTAAAGGTCATTTAATTGATTTACCAAAATCACGTCTTGCAATAGACATTGAGAATAATTTTAAACCAGAATATATAGTTATCAGGGGGAAAAATGATGTTTTAAAAAAATTAAAGGCAAGAGCAAAAGAAGTAGAGAAAATTTATCTTGCTGCGGACCCTGATAGAGAAGGTGAGGCAATAAGCTGGCATCTTTCTAATGCTTTGAAGAAAGTCAATCCTAACATTAAACGTATAATTTTTCATGAAATTACAAAAGACGCAATAAAAGAAGCTGTTGAACACCCAAAAGATATTGATATGAACAAAGTAAATGCTCAGCAGGCGAGAAGAATTTTGGATAGACTGGTTGGCTATAACCTTTCACCGCTATTATGGAAGAAAGTCAAAGCAGGTCTTTCAGCTGGTAGAGTTCAGTCTGTTGCCCTAAAATTGCTCTGTGAACGAGAGGAGGAGATTAACAATTTTAAACCTGAAGAATACTGGACTGTTAATGTTGAGTTTAGAAAAGAGAACAAAACTTTTACAGCAAGACTTATAAAAATAGATAATGAAAAACCTGAAATTAAAAGTAAACAGGAAGCCGATGAATTAAAAAGATTATTAACAGAATCAGAATTTATAGTTGATGAAATAACTGAGCGTGAACGCAAGAAAAATCCACCTCCACCATATATTACAAGTAAACTTCAACAAGATGGTTTAAATAGATTGGGATTTTCTGCTAAAAAGACAATGAGAATTGCACAGGAATTATATGAAGGTATAGATATTGAGAGAGAAGGTCCTGTTGGGTTAATTACATATATGAGAACCGATTCTGTTCGTATAGCGGATGTTGCTTTAAATCAAGTAAGAAATTTTATTTCAGAAAATTTTGGTTCACAATATTTACCTGAAAAACCAAATATTTATAAATCTAAAGCATCAGCACAAGAAGCACATGAAGCTATAAGACCAACATCTGTGGAAAGAACACCTGAAAAATTAAAGAATAGCTTAAATCGTGATCAACTTAGACTTTATACTTTAATTTTTAATCGTTTTGTTGCTTCACAAATGACACCTGCAATTGTTATTTTACATACTATTAAAATAAAAGCCAAACATCCATCTGGAAAAGAATTTCTGTTCCAACTTTCAAGTTCCAGATATAAATTTGACGGGTTTACAAAAATTTATAAGATTGGAAAAGAAGATGAAGAGAAAATTTCTACACCTGAGCTAAAACAAAATGAGAAATTAGATTTAAAAGAGATAATTGTAGAGCAACATTTTACTCAGCCGCCACCAAGATTTACTGATGCTTCACTTGTAAAAGTTCTTGAAGAATCAGGTATTGGTAGACCTTCCACTTATGCTCCAACAATTGCTACACTTGAAAGTAGATATTATATTGTGAGGGAAGGGAGACAGCTTATCCCAACAGAGTTGGGAATGCTTGTTAATAAATTGCTTTCATCAAATTTTCCTGAACTTATAAATGAAAAATTTACTGCTGAAATGGAGGAGAAACTTGATAAAATTGCTCAAGCAGAATTAGATTGGATTAGAATGCTTAAACAGTTTTATCCTGAATTCAGGCAAAGTATTAATAAAGCGATGAAGAATATAAAAGCAATTGATGATTATAAAAAAGGTGAGGCAACAGAAGAGAGATGCGAAAAATGTGGAGCTCCTATGGTAAAAAAACTTGGCAGATTTGGATACTTTCTTGCTTGTTCAAATTTTCCTAAATGCAGAAATACTAAACCATTACCTTTAGCTGATTGCCCTGTACCAGGTTGCAATGGAAAAATTGTTATGAGGAGAACTAAACGAAAACGGAAATTTTACGGTTGCTCCAATTATCCCAAATGTACTTTTGTTGTATGGGAAAAACCTCTTAAAGAAAGATGCCCTAAATGTAATTATTTTCTTATTTATGCTAAGAAAGATAAAAAACTTATAAAAAAATGTTCAAATCCTGAATGTGATTATTTTGTGGAGGTTGATGAGACATCCAATGATGAATAATTATATTGAAAAATTTATTGAATATTTAGAAAATGAGAAAAATTATTCATTACATACGTGTAAAGATTATACTGAAGACCTTGAACAATTTAATGATTTTGTTAAAAAGTTAAATTTAGAAGATATTAAACAGATAGATCATATAATCATCCGTCAATTTCTTGGGGAACTTAATCAGAGAAACTATTCAAAGAGAAGTATTGCACGTAAATTAGCTTCAATAAAATCATTTTTTAAATTTCTTTTAAAAAGAGAATACATAAAGACAAATCCTGCTGAATATGTTTCATCACCAAAACTACCCAAATTATTACCCCATTTTCTTTATGAAGATGAAATTACAGAGATTATAGAATCTTTTGATAATAATAATTTTGAGTCTGCAAGAAACAGAGCTATTCTTGAAACATTATATTCTACAGGAATGCGTGTTTCCGAACTTGTAAATCTTGATTTGCAGGATATAGATATTTTTCAAGGTATTGCAAGAGTATATGGAAAGGGGAGCAAACAGCGAATAGTAGCGCTTGGAAGTAAATGTAGAGAGTCTTTAAATGTATATCTTATTTATCGTAAAAACTTTCTTAATAAATCTGGTATTTCTACTGACGCATTGTTTATTAATTTTAAAGGGAAAAGATTAACCGACAGAGGAGTAAGATATATATTTGAAAAGTATATAAAAAAGATAGCACAGGAGAAAAAAGTATCACCACATATAGTAAGACATACTTTTGCAACTCATATGCTAAATAATGGTTGCGATTTGAGGGCTGTTCAGGAATTTTTGGGCCATATAAGTTTAACAACAACTCAAATTTATACACATATTGGCAAAAAGCAATTAAAAAAGATTTATGATGAATATCATCCTCATTCATAAGATAAAAAAGTATTGATTATTTTTTTAAAGTATAGTAAATTATAAATAAAGGAGTGAAAGATTTATGGAATTTAAAGGAACAACAGTTTTAGCTGTTAGGTATAATGGCAAGGCAGCGATAGGTGGTGATGGTCAGGTTACATTAGGTGATACTGTTGTTAAAAGTAATGCTATTAAAGTTAGGAGAATGTATAATGGTAAAATAATTGCAGGTTTTGCAGGCTCAACTGCTGATGCATTAACTTTATTTGAAAAATTTGAGAAAAGGATAGAACAATATAATGGCAATATTTCCCGTGCTGCAGTTGAACTTGCAAAAGAATGGAGAACTGATAAAATTCTTCGTAGACTTGAAGCATTACTTATTGTTATGAATTCTGAACATATTTATTTAATTTCAGGTAATGGAGATGTGATAGAGCCTGAGGAGGGTGTTGTTGGGATAGGGTCTGGTGGTCAGTTTGCATCCGCTGCTGCAAAAGCTATGATTAAATTTGGAAAAAATTTAACAGCAAAAATGATTGTAGAAGAATCACTTAAAATCGCAGCATCAATCTGTATTTATTCAAATAATAAAATTCATATTGAGGAGATTTAAGCTATGTCAAATGAAACAGTATTTGATGTTCCTACACCTCGCGAAATTGTTAAAGAGCTTGATAAATATATAATCGGTCAAAAAGAAGCTAAAAAAGCTGTGGCTATTGCTCTAAGGAACAGGGTAAGAAGGAAACTTTTACCAGAAGAGTTGCGTGATGAGGTAGCACCTAAAAATATAATTATGATAGGTCCAACAGGTGTAGGTAAAACAGAAATTGCAAAGAGATTATCCAATCTGGCAGGTGCACCTTTCATAAAGGTTGAGGCTACTAAATATACTGAAGTTGGATATGTTGGAAGGGATGTGGAAGCAATGATAAGAGATCTAACAAATATAGCTGTGAATATATGTAAATCTGAAATGCAGAAAGAGGTAGAGGAAGAAGCAAAAAAACTCGCTGAAGAGCGATTGCTTGACCTTTTATTCCCTTTACCTGAATTTTATAAAAAGAGACTCAATGGTTCTCAAAATGGTAAAAATTTAACGCATATTGAAAATGAAGAAGAAAGAAAAAAGGTTAAACATTTTCTTAAAACAAGAGAAAAGTTACGAGAAAGATTAAGAAATGGAGAATTTGAAGATAAATATGTAGCAATTTCAACCAGAGAAAAGGTATTTCCTGCTATTGAAATATTTGGTGGTATGAGTCTTGATGACTTGGATTTTATGTTGCCTGGTTTTTCCAATATGATGCCTAAAAAAACTAAACGAAAACGCGTTACTGTGAAAGAAGCCAGAAAAATTTTGATTGCCGAAGAATCTGAAAAATTGATTGATATGGACAAAGTTATCAATAATGCTTTGCAAAAGGTAGAAAATATGGGGATAATTTTCATTGATGAGATTGACAAGATTATAGGTGGAAATTCAAAATCAGGTCCGGATGTTTCAAGAGAAGGTGTTCAGAGAGACCTCTTGCCTATTGTAGAAGGAACATCGGTTATGACCAAATATGGGGTAGTTCGGACTCACCATATTTTATTTATTGCTGCAGGCGCATTTCATGGTAATAAACCATCAGATCTTATCCCTGAACTTCAAGGTAGATTCCCTATAAGAGTTGAACTTAAAAGCCTTACTGATAAAGATTTTGAAGAGATTTTAACAAAACCAAAAAATGCATTAACGAAACAATATGTTGAACTTTTAAAAACTGAAGGTATAGAATTAGAATTTACAGATTCAGCAATAAAAGAAATAGCGAAAATTGCATATAAAGTAAATACTGAAACAGAAGATATTGGGGCTCGCAGATTGCATACTATTATGGAAAAATTGCTTGAAGATATTTCTTTTAATGCCCCTGATATGAAAGAACAAAAAATCGCAATAACAGATGAATATGTTAGAAAAAAATTAAAAGATATTTCTGAAGATAGAGATTTGTCAAGATATATACTATAAGATCCGAGGTATTAGCTGGCTAAGAAATAACAAGAGATTAAAAATAATATGGAATTAAAGATAGGTAAAATAATAGGGCACAAATACAAAATTATTGAGAATCTTGGCGAAGGGGGGATGGGTGTTGTATTTAAA
>CAZSCZ010000105.1:0-8082 GCA_964605455.1 uncultured Spirochaetia bacterium | reverse complement strand
GATTTAATAGGTCTCACGAAATTTCATATTCTTAAATTAGTAAATCCCCTTATTTGTGATGAAGCTGATATGGTAATGGGGTATGCGCCAAAGGACAAAGAATTAATTAACTTGTTAAATCCATTTAAGTCTCTTACTGGAGAAAGAGCCTTATATAAGAAAGACTTATTTCCTATTATTAATATTATCAAGGATTCGGGATATGGGGTTGAAACGATTATAAATAAAAATTATAATAAAAAAAGGGTTAAACTTATTAACCTAGAGGGGCTTAAACATCCTATTAAAACACAAAAAGTTTCTAATAAGAAATTGTGTTTTATACAATTTTCAAAAGAAGCAAAGGAAATATTTTTAACTAATGTAAAACTTTCAATTATAAAAAAATTGAAAAATAGTAAGATGAATGTTGGATTAGAAAGATAAAAACATAGTAACCAGCTGTCATGTTAAATAATTTAAAATTTATATTTATTGGGTATGTAAAATATAATCTGTAAATTCTGGATAAATGTCTAATGAACACAAAAGTTGCGTTGCTAAAATGTAAAGACTACGATAGTGAACTGGTTTATAATAAAATTAAAGAGGCTATATCTTTAATTTTTGGTAATAATCAGGTTTTCAAAAAAGGTGAAAGAATACTTCTAAAGCCGAACCTTCTTGCGCCTGATCCGCCGGAGAAAGCAACAACAACACACCCTGTCATATTTGAATCAATAGCGCGAATACTTTTAGAGAATGATGTAAAAGTTTATTATGGTGATTCACCTGCCTTTCATAAATTAAGCAAAACCGCAGAAATTACAGGTATTGCTGATGTTGCTAAAAAACTAAATCTTATTTTAGCTGATTTTGAAACTCGAAAAAAAGTTATTTATAAAAATGCAGTCCAGAATAAAGTTTTTGAGATTGCAAAAGGTGTATTAGAAGTTGATGGAATTATAAGCCTTCCAAAATTGAAAACACATGGGCTAACACTCATGACTGGTGCAATTAAAAATCAATTTGGATGTATTCCTGGAAAGATAAAAGCAGGATTTCATGCAAAACTTGATGATCTTGAAGAATTTTCCCAAATGCTTGTTGATCTTACAATGTTTCTAAGACCACGACTTTATATTATGGATGCCATATACGCTATGGAAGGAAATGGGCCTCGAAGGGGGCATCCTGTTAATCTTGGTGTTCTGCTTGTTTCAACAGATCCAGTAGCAATAGATGCTGTTGCTTCACAGATTATTGGGCTCAATCCCGAAGAAGTTATGCCTACAATTAAGGGATTTCAATCGGGGCTCGGTAATATCGAAAATATTACAATATTAGGAGAAGATATTTATAAAGTTGGTAAAAAGTTTGCTCTTCCACGTTATAAAGGAAACTATAATTTGATCCCTTCTCCAATAAGAAAAATAATTAAAAATTATTTATTTCCCCGTCCAATAATCAATTATAAAAAATGCATAAGATGTTATGAATGTTATAAAATTTGTCCAACTAATCCTAAATCTATAAAAATTAATGAGAATAAATTACCTGAATATAATTATAAAACATGCATAAGATGCTATTGCTGTCAAGAGACATGTCCAGAAGGAGCAATAACCATAAAATTAAAATTTTTATGAAGAATCAACATCTGATATACTCAAAAACTAATAGAAGACTTATTTATAAATACCTATCTGAAATATTTAGTCATGTTACAGGTGATTATGAAATATATAATTTCCCGCCTCTTTTTATATATGAGGCTATCAAATAGTATTATTCTAACATATCACAAGTACTATTTATTGTATTCACTTTTTTTATAAAGTTCATCAATCTTTTTTAATTTTTCAATATCCTTTCTCGCCGGTATTTCAAGCTTTTCAATTGCCCTTTTAATTTTCTCACTGATTTTATTATCTAAAATATATTTTTTTATGCTTCGTCTAATATATTTTGAATTAACATATTATTTTCTTCTAAAGATGCGCCTTCACTTTTAATTACTTTATAAACAAATTTTTCTACTTTTTTCTTTTGTTAAAGAAAACAGTCCAATTACAAGATACACCCATTTTTTATTTGACTCTTCCTCTATATATATTATACGCAAAAAGAAAAATTATCTTTTATTGATACCGTTAAAAAGAATATCTAAAAGACTATCAATGGATTTTTCTATCTCATTATATTTATCCTCTATAATCATTGGGTATTCGAGACCTTTAAGTGCTAAAAAGATAGACATGGCCGCTATATCAAGATTTTTTATTTCAAATTGACCTGTTCTCATGCCTTCAGTCAAGATTTTTTTAATAATATTGATCTCATCTTTTAGATGTTCCTCTCGAATTTTCCTGATGAACTCATGACGTTCAAGATATTCATCTTTAAGTGCATTGTAATAATTAACGAGCCTATTTAGAGCTTTGATTCTGGTAATAACGTATGTTCTAAGCTTTCTTTCCGGGGTAGTTTCTTTTTCGATGGCTTCATTTAACTCATGTTTCATCTGTAGACTTTCCTTTTCGATAATACTTTTAAAAATTTCTTCTTTGCTATTGAAGTAGTAATAAATCGAGCTTTTAGCTTTATGAATCGCATTTGCAATATCGTTCATCGTTGTTTTTTTAAAACCGAATCGTGAGAAAATAGTATTTGCTGTTTCTATTATAAGTTCTTTTAAATTTACAGTTTCGGTCTTTTCCATCATTTTTTCTCGCTTTTTATTTTATTGTACTATTAAAATATAAAATTTTTTAACAAAAGTAGATAAAAAATAGAGCAATAAAAAATACTTGACTTGAAAATAAATAAATCGCATATTTTTTAATATAAACTATTTGACCATATTAGTCAATTGGTCAATCACTCTTGGAGGAGAAAATCATGAAAATTGGAAGTTTATTAAAAACGAATATTGGTATGAATATTATTACCTCATCTCTCACTCATTTCATCATCAATAAATTCTTTTTTGATATGATTGATCGCAAAATTACCAGTAATCTATTAGCCAAAAAAGCAGAAGGTGTACCACATAGAATGATTACTGATAAACAAAAGATGGTACATAATATATTTAAAATAATTGATAGATGGATGAGTAATAAAAATGTTTCAAGGCAGCAAAAAAAAGCCTTTCTAAGAAGTTTTATTTCATTTTTTATTGAAGATAATGCAACTATCAGAGAGAACTTCCATAAGAGTTATGGTATGTACCCTCCTGGTTTTCTTACATTAAGCCCAACAAAAAAGTGTAACCTCAAGTGTTCAGGATGCTATGCATCAAGTTCTTCAAATATGAATATCAGTCTTGATTATGATATTGTAGACAGAATTATTCAAGAAGAAAATAAATTATGGGGTGCTCATTTTACGGTTATTTCGGGAGGTGAACCTCTTCTCTACAATAGCCATGGGAAAGGAATATTAGATCTAGCAGAACAACATCCAGATAATTTCTTTCTTGTCTATACAAATGGAACCCTCATAGATAAAAGATAGCTCGTAGAATTGCTGAACTAGGTAATATAACACCTGCAATCTCAGTAGAAGGTTTTCAAAAGGAGACGGATAAGCGTCGAGGGAATGGAGTATATGATAAAATACTCAATGCATTTAACAATCTTCATGCAGCTGGAGTACTTTATGGAATCTCTGTAACTGCTACAAGGGATAATGCTGAGTTAATCCTGAGCCCAGAATTTATCGATTATTACATGAGAGATATTGGGGCATACTACATGTGGATTTTCCAGTATATGCCTATAGGAAGAGGAAGAGATTTACAATTAATGGTAACGCCAGAACAAAGGCTTGAAATGTTTCGTAGATCCTGGGAGTTGGTATATGATGAAGAACTTTTTATAGCGGATTTCTGGAATAGCGCTACAGCATCCGGTGGATGTATATCAGCTGGAAGACATGGTGGTTATATTTATATTGATTGGAATGGTAATGTAATGCCATGTGTTTTTAACCCATATACCATGAATAATATAGTGGATGTGTATAAGTCGGGTGGGAATCTTAATGATGTACTATTTTCGCCTCTCATGGAAGATATACGAGAATGGTATGAAAATTATTTACATAATCATAAAAACGGTAGTTGTAGCAATATGCTTTTGCCTTGCCCTGTAAGGGATCATTATGATAATATGAGGAAGATACTTTTAAAAACTAAAGCAAGACCACTGGATAAGTCTGCTGAAATTGCATTATATGATAATGATTATTATAAAGGCATGTGTGAATATGATAAAAAGCTGGAAGATTTGATGCAGGAAGTATGGAAAAGGGAGTATCTTGAAATTGAATTACCCTATATTTAAAAGATCAGTTTTTTAATCAATTTATTTTAGGAAGCAAAACAAAATGAGTAAAATTACAAAAAAATCAATGCTTACTCTTTTATTAATTGTATCTTTTCAGATTTATCCAATTAATGTTGCTCTGCCTTTCGTTGCAAAACATAATAAAGAAGGTATAATCTTAATAAAAGAAAATGAAGTAATAAATGATGATCTTTATATTGCAGGTGATAAAATAATTATAAATGGTATTGTTAATGGAGATGTATTAGCAACGGGGAGTTCAATAATTGTTAACGGATATATTCGAGATAGTGCCATGACTATAGCAAAAGACGTTACTATATCTGGAAAAATAGGCCATGGCTTAAGAGTTGCAGGTTTTAATCTTTTAATCAACGGAAATGTTGGTAAAGATTTACTAATTGCTGGTAGTAAAATTACTTTATCTAAAAATGCTATTATAAATGGAAGTGTACTATTTACAGGATCTGAATTGAACGTTAAAGGTTTAATTAAAGGCGATATAGTGGGAAGCGGGAGCTTAGTCAATATTCAAAATAAAATTATGGGAAATGCCCAAATTAAGGCAAAACACTTAACGCTTATGCAAAAAGCGTATATCGGTGGGAATTTAACTTACACAAGTGAAAACGATGCCAAAATTGATCCAAAAGCAAAAGTGGAGGGAATTATCGACCACAAGCTAATTGAGAATAAACGCGCAATATTAGCAAGAAATGCATCTTTTATTTTAATGGATGCATTTATCAAACAGGGTTTTAGGTTCCTTCCATTATTTCTATAGAGTCATTAATAATAAGCGAGTATACTTTCAATCGCAATAAAAACCTTACTTTATCTATTCGTTTTATGCCTATAAAAAATCAGGATTAAGTATAGCCATTAGAGTGCACCCTTCACACTGGACACTGAGTTAGTTATTTTAAAAGGAATCCTGATCAATAATATAAAAATACCGTCGAATTACAGATTTTGTTAACTTTTAAAGTAGTTTACGAGTTTTTGTCTGCAAAAGTAAAAAAGTAAAGATGAAGATTTTCTATCGAAATTCAGCAGTAGGCCTCTGATTTTATGGTTCGAATTTACTATAAACCAAATCAGATCTGATAAATCGGCATTTTATTACGAATATTTAAGATTCGTACTATAGGTTGAATAAAGATAAACCGTAGTTTAATCATTATACTCATTCAGATTAGTATGTTTGAAAACCCAATTCATTTGAAATGTGTAGTTGAAAGCTATAGAAACTATTAAATCAGTGATAATACGACTAATTTTATAGTCAATTCCCCAGTAAGAGGATATTAGATACGTTCCTCCTGATTTTAATATAATACTATTTAGTACAACTAATGAGAATTTAAACAATTGCTCTGTCTTTGAATGTTTATAAAATTTATCTTTTGAATAAAAAGACCAATTTCTATTAATAGTGAAATTGACAACTGCTCCAACAATACCCCCTATTGCAATTGATATAGTATAATGAACATATAGTATTTCGGTAAAAAATATCATCACCGCATAATCTATCAATCCACCCATAAATGCAGAAACTTGTGCTTTAAAAAAGATTAAAATCGCATTTAGCATTGCTTTAATTTTCAATTATTTTATTTTCCTGTTTATCACGACTATCTGCGGATTTTAATAGTTTAATAAAGTCCATTATATTTGCTATTAATAATCCTACATTTGCAATTATTGCAAAAAATATGATACTTCTATTAAAAATTACTTCTATTATTAATATAATAGAAATAATAATTCTAACTTCAGTTGGTCCAAATATTCCTGAGTCTATAGAATATTTTCCTGTAACCTTATAACGCATCAAGGCAGTCATCATTTCCCAACCATATAATGTTACAAAAAGATAACCTAAGATTTTCCAGCTATTGTCTAGAAATATTATAAAGCTTAAACCTATTAAAACAATGCCAATCCAATCCATGGTAAAATCAAGCGTAAATCCATACCACTTGCGTGGTTTATTCCGATAGTATGCAATTCTGCCATCAAGAGAATCACCAAACCAGCTTACGAAAAAACCCAGTATGCCAATTAATAAGTAAATTCTATTGTAGTATTTTGCTAATAAAAAACTTGCTGAGACAATTATATTACCTAATACACCTATTAAAGTCAATAAATCAGAACTAATCCATTCAGGAATTTTTGTGACAAGAAAAGCAATAGCTTTTTGCTCACATCCTTTAAGTATGTTAGTGCGCTTCCTACCATTGGAGATAATTTCAATGATTTTGTTTAATTCTTTTACTTTTGAAAAGGCCATATATTTTTTACTCCCATTTATAGAATATTTTTATATTTTTAATAAATAGGCAAGTATACTTTCAATCATAATAAAAGGCTATGTTTACCTATTTGTTTTATACCTATAAAAAATTGGATTTAAATATCCTTGAATATTTTGGTATTCTAATTAATCATAAATTCTGGTAAAAAAACTTAATTTTAATGAATAAAACATATATCAAATCCTTCTTATCTATGATAAATAGTTGTTTTTTTTACCAAATTTTTAGAATATTCTCTCTAGTTTATAGGATTTACTCTTTATTCATTTTTATTGGAATAATCGACCAATACATTCTATATGTTCAGTAAAAATTGATAATATATCACATTAAAATTGTCAATAGTATTATTTTTAGATAAATAAAATCTAATTATAAATTAATTGTAGGATTGCATATTTTGAGCGTTTTAGGAAGTGAAACTCTATCCCTATACATACATATACCTTTTTGTAAGCGGAAGTGCTACTACTGTGATTTTCTCTCTTTCCCTGTTGATGTGAGCAAAAAGAATCAAGAAAATAATCAAATTGAAGAGTATGTAGATTTTCTTATAAAAGAGTTATCCTTTTATAAAAAAAAGAAATTTAAGACAATTTATATAGGTGGAGGTACGCCTTCGATTTTAAATGAAAGTCTGTTAATAAAATTACTTTCAAACTTGAGGGAATATGCTCGAGGTTTAAAGGAATACACAATGGAAATTAATCCGGAATCTTTTACTAGAGACAAGTTTGATATTATTTCCAGTTTTGGGGTTAATCGTATTTCTATTGGGGTCCAGAGCTTTTCAGATATGGTCCTAAAGTCTGTAAACAGATCGACAAGAGTTAAGGATATATTTAATTCTATTGGTATATTGAAAGAAAGGAAGTTTGAAAATTTTAATATTGATCTAATTATGGGTATTCAGGGGCGTAATCAATATCTGGACGATCTTAATATGGCTGTTAAACTAATGCCATCGCACCTTTCTATTTACCTTTTACACCTATCAGAACAAACTGTTTACTATAAGATGTATAGGAATGGTAAGATTAGACTATTAGATGATGATACTATGGCTGAGCTTTATGCTATTAGCTGTGATTATCTCGCTAAATCTGGTTACAAACACTATGAGATATCAAACTTTGCAAAATCTGGTTATGAATCTATCCATAACCTTAATTATTGGTTATATGGAGATTATGTTGGGATTGGGTTGGGTGCTGTATCCAAAATTGATAATAGAAGAATTACCAATGAAAAGATATTAAAAAAATACTATGAAAAGCTCAGCAATGGAGAATTACCAGTTGGAAATATTGAATATCTTAATCGTGATAAACAAATGAGAGAAAGACTGATGCTGATGTTAAGAACAAGCAGAGGGTTTGAAATTAAAGAAATTGAAGATACATTAAAAATGAAAAATAACGGAAGAC
>CAZSCZ010000104.1:0-8122 GCA_964605455.1 uncultured Spirochaetia bacterium | reverse complement strand
CCTCTCTCTTTGCTCACTGATTATACCTACGGATTAGTCCCAGTTTGGCTCTCTAATGTGGAAAAAATTTCTGTTACTTCCAAAAAGGAGAGCAAAACTCCAATTATAAATGGTAGAAATATTATTAAACTTTTTCTTAAATCTGAAATTGAAATATTACTTAATATTAGTTTGACAGCTTTTAGATATAACCTGAAAATAAAATTAGACCCAGGTTTTAAAAATAAAAATTTTAGCAGAAGTTTTTTCCTGGATTTTGATTTATTAAAATCTCTTTTATTACTCACATTAAGTTTAATTCAGAAATCACAGGCAGATGATAATTTTTTCTATGAAGGCAGAAAATTTAAAAGCATTCTAAAAAATATTTTAAAAGATAACCCGGAGAACTTTGTTGCCAGAGTTTTCCCAGATGCAGTTACTGGCAGGCAAAAAGAATTTGTTGAAAAAATATTAAGAGAATATATGAAAGCACAAAAACCAGTCTCTGTTTTTATATCTGATTTACTTTCAATGAACCGCACTAAATTTAAAACTCAGGCATTATTATTTTTAACAGGAATTTTATACAGGGAGGATAAAAATGAGTGATAACAAGAAAGAAAATAAAAAAGAATGGAAAGAAAGGTCAGAACAGGAGAAATTGAAAGAGATTAATTTTAAAGGCTGGCAATTATTTAAAGCACTAAAGCTGGACATAAAAACTCTTACAAGTAAACATGGATGGAAGATGGTTAATTACATTCATTCAAACAATAGAGAAGGTTTTTTTGAATATTTGTTTAGATTGTATATGAGTTATCAATTAACGCCAGACAAAACAATTTTTCATTTTTTTGAAGAATGTGAAAAATCAGGAAAATTTAAAAAATATGCACTTGCTTTTATGAGTGGCTTTATTTCAAAACGAGAAGAAGATAAAAAATTCCAAAATAAGGAGGAAAACAATGAGTGATAAAAAAGGTTTTATAACTTTAACAGTTGTTTTTGAAGCAATGTCATTAAACAGAGATGAAGGTATGGGCAACATCCAGTCACTTCATCTTTTAACCAGAGGCAACGGCAAAACTTATTCCTATATGTCCAGACAGGCTTTAACCTATGCAGTAAGAAAATTTTTAATTGAAAGCGGAAAATGGCCAGAAACCAGGGTTATCTCTGATGGTGATGTAACTCAATACTGGCCTGATATAATAAAATATCCAGAGGTAGACTTATTTGGTTATATGGTTACAATTCCTACGAATGAATTAAGACCTGCTCCTGTAACTTTTACCCACGCAGTTTCACTTGAACCTTATAACTCTGATATGAGTTTTTACGCAAATATTGAATTGTCAAGACGAAGTAACTCTAATCCTAACCCTTATAATAAACAGGAACATAAAAGTTTATATAAATATTCTTGTGTAATAGACTTGGAGAGAATAGGCAAGTATGATTCAAATGAAATTATAGGTGTAAAAAGAGAGAATGGTAGATGGGGAAATTTGGAACACATAGAAAAGAAAGATAAAGGCAAAGAAATAGAACATTACGGAAGAAAAAGTGAAATTACGAAAGTATATACTACGAAAGACAAGAAAAAATTATGCGATATAAAAATAAAAGAAATAGAAATAAGTAATAATAATGAAAAAGCAATCCGTATAAATCAACTCCTTGATGCAATTCTGTATTTATTCCATCAAATTTCTGCTTATAGAGAACCACTCAATCCTCTGTTTATTGCTGCTGCTCACTTAAAATATGGCTCCCCTATTTTCCATAACTATGTGGAATTAAAAGATATGGAAAATGAAGACAACAATAAAGCAATAATTGATGGCGAATTGTTTGAAAAAGGTATTCAACATGCTAAAAATATTTTGAAAGCAGAGGGGAAATTCGCATGGAGTATTGTAAAAGGAGCAGGAGATTTGCACCTTGACATAGAACCTGAACCAGAGGGAACAAAAGATAATCCAGTTGAAGTTATTGAAGCAGTAAAAAATTGGGTTGATTCTGTTTACGATGTAAAAACATAGTTTTAACTATGTTATAATTATAAGAGAGCGGAAACCAATGAAAGTATTAAGATTACATTTTACTTTACCTGTTGCTCACTGGCGAGTCCCTTTTACTCAACAGCACATACATCGCACCTATCCTCTGCCACCACCTTCTACTGTTCTTGGTATGATACACAATGTCTGCGGTTGTAAAAAAGAAGAAAAAATTTTAGGGATTGATATGGCAATTGCAGGTAAATACGAATTTATGTTTTATCAATACCAACTTTTCAGAAACCTTGCCAATCCTGTAAAACACGCATATAAGGAAGCGCATCCCGGACAATCTATGCCAACTCAGGTTCAACTTCTGGGTAATGTGGAACTGTATATTTACCTGAGTATCCAGAAAGATGTAAAACCCAAAAATGAGAAGGAAGAAAAAGTTTTATCTCTTGATGAAATAAAAAATTATTTTGCAAATCCATCTGTTCCATTTATCATTGGAAGAAAAGAAGATATTGCACATTTAGAAGATGAACCTGTAATAATAGAGTTGGAAGAAAAACCGCTCCCATTTTCATTACAAAAATTCTCCTGCTGGGTGCCAGTAGATCAAAATTCAGGATTGAAAGGAGTTGTATATTTGCTCCCATTCTATTATGAGAAAATAAATGATATAAGAAATTTTAAAAAAATAAGATGTATCTACGCTGAACCTCAGGTTATTCCTCTTGTCAATAATGAAGTAAACCAAAAAACAAAAAACCAAAATGCCAACCCCGGAGTAGCTATTCCTCTTGTCAACAATGAAGTAAGCAGAGGTTATGTGGACGAAGTATTTTGCATAGAAAATAGAAAAGATAAAGAAGATAAAAAAGTAAAAATACCGGTATTTTTTCTAAAATCAGAGGAGAAGGAAAATGGAAAACAATGAAATACTGGCAAAGTCAGATGGTGAATCCTTATACGAACATACGCAAAAGGTGATTAATGGAATAAAGAAATTAAAAACTTTACTTTACAATAAAATAAAAATAGCAGATGATGATTTCTGGGTTTTGCTTGAAAAAGCTGCACTTGTTCACGATTTCGGGAAAGTTTATTCTGAATTTCAAAAAATGATAAGAAAAGAAGAAAAATTTGACAGTGATGATGAACTTGCTTATATCCACTCTCTTATCTCCCCTTTATTCGTAAAGTGGTATGATTATAATTTTGTAAAAAATGAAAACTGGCAAAAAATATTTCTCTCTGCAATAGTATTTCACCACTGGCGTGGTAGAATAAATAACATTGTTTTTGGAAATCAAAATCCTGAAGTTTTATTGAAAATACAGAATGAATTTGACGAAGATTTAAACACTTTAAAAAGTATATTTAAAGATTTTTGTGAAAAAGATTTATTTATTGATAAATTTCCAGACGATTTAAAGACATTTCGTTTTTTTGATTTATTAATTCCACCTGCAAATATTCAATTTCTGCCTGAATTAATTGGAAAGAGTGCCAGATTTGATGATGAATGGATAAAAAAACTTATATTTTTCAAAGGCTTTCTTATAAGAGCAGACCACTTTGCCTCGGCTGAAGTAAAAAATATTGAAAAAATAGAAATAGAGCTTATAGAGGCTTCGGATACAGAAAGAGGTATAAAAGAAGAAATAGAAAGTAAAGCTGGAAGAGATGCAAAAATATGGCAGTTAACTGAATTGAAAGAAAATAATTTAAGAGATAAGAATGTAATACTTATAGGTTCAACAGGCATTGGGAAAACAGAATTTGCCTTTTTATGGGGAGCAGGAGAGAAGATAATTTTTACTCTGCCAATGCGAACAATGGTTGACCAGACTTTCAGGAGAGCAGTTGAAATATTTGGTAAGGAAAATGTAGGACTTTTGCACGGCACAATGCAGGTGAGTCTGCTGGATTATCTAAATGAACGGGAAAAGAAGAATAAAGAAAAAATTGATTTTGATATTGATAGTGAGAAAATTTTATCAAAAGAACTTTCATATCCTGTAATAATTACCACAGGCGACCAGATATTTCCTGTTGCTTTAAAGTATCCCGGATACGAAAAAATTATGTCAATACTTGGATATTCAAGAATTATTATAGATGAAGTGCAGGCTTATGACCCGGTGGCTTCTGCAATTATTGTAAAGACAATAGAGGAAGTTGTAAAACTTGGTGGAAAATTTCTGCTTATGACAGCAACATTGCCCAAGTATGTGGAAGAAGAAATAATTGAAAGGATTAGAAAGGCATTGAAAGACAATGAGAAAAAAACAGGGGATGAGTTAGAAGAAATCAAAATAATAAAAATATTTTCAAAAGATGGTGATGAAGATGGTGAAAATATAAAGAAACATAAAATTTATATTGATGAAAAGAAGAATGTTAAAAAAGCAGACATAGATGAATTTTTAAGATTTATCAAAGGTATTCAAAAAACAAATAAAGATAAATATATTTTGATTATTGTAAATACTGTAAAGAATGCTCAGGAAGTATATGAAAAATTAAAATCCGATAAAGATTTAAAACTTAATGAAGATGATATTTTACTTCTACATTCAAGATTTATAAGTGATGACAGAAAAGAAAAAATTGATAGAATAACAGGAAAATTAGATAAGCTAAAGCCAAAAATTTTAATCACAACGCAAATTGTGGAAGCATCAGTTGATATTGATTATGACATACTCATAACAGAACTTGCACCACTTGATAGTTTAATTCAGAGAATGGGAAGGGTGAATAGGAACAGAGAGAAATATGAAGAAGGCAAAGGTATTGGCAATGTGTATGTGTGGAATAATTATCTTGAAGGCTCTGAACATGTATATAACAAAAGAGAATTGATGGCACATACTTATGAGATATTAAAAAGTTTTAAAGAAATAAAAAAAGATAAACCCATTAGTGAAAGTGATAAACAAAAGATTTTAAGTGACTATTATAATTCAGATAATGAAGGGATAAAGGATATAAAAGAAAAATTTAAGAAAAACCTTGATGCACTTGACCACCTTTATACTGCAAATTCCATTGCAGAAGCCCATAAAATGTTCAGAGACATCCGCTCTATTAATGTAATTATTCCTGTTGAAAAAGATGAGAAGAAGGAATTAAAACCAATATCACCAGAAAAATTTGTAAAGAAACTGGAACAGATTTTAAACAACGATGAAAAAGAAGGTAAAAAAATATCAGAGGTTCTTATGGAAATATTGAAACATACTATTTCAAAACCATACAGCTGGAGAAAGCCAGAAGAAAAATTCCCATTATCTCTGTTAAAAGATATAAAAAAAGAGAAAGTAAAAAGTATTCTTAAAAGGATTCTTGAAAATTTTTATTACATTCCTAGTGAAAAATACAGTGGCGAAACAGGACTTAAATCAATCTCTGACGAAAGAGAAGCATCATCCTATTATAATAAAAATTTGATTTAAAAGATGATAAAGGATAAAAAAACTTATAGAAAAATTTGAGAGAGAACTTATGGAAAAGAAGAAACCGATATTGAAAGGGACTTTAAAATATTTGAAGAATTACTGAACTTTGCAAGAGAATTAAAGAAAATTCCACCAGAAAACCTATTTGGAAGATATTGAAATTGACATAAAATATGCAAGGATAATAAATGGAATTAAAACCAATAACAGGAGTTTTGGTTAATTATTATTTTGTATGTAAACGGAAGTTGTGGTTGTTTGCTAATTATTTAAATATGGAATATACCAGTGATGCAGTCCTTATGGGTAAACTTATTGACGAAATCTCTTTTAAAAGAGAAAAAAAGCATATCTTGATTGACAATATTATCAATATAGATTTTATGGGAATTAAAGGCTATATAAATGAAACAAAAAAATCTGATAAAATGGAAAAAGCAGATGTGTGGCAGGTTAAGTATTATCTCTATTACCTTAAAATAAAGGGTCTGAAATTTAAAGCAATTTTACATTATCCAAAACTTAAAAAGAAAGAAATAATAGAACTCACAGAAATGGATGAAGAAAATATGAAAAATATACTTGAGGATATAGAAAAAATTATAACTCAGCCCAGACCGCCATCTGTTAATAAAACAAAAATCTGTAAAAAATGCTCTTATTATGAACTTTGTTTTGTCTGAAAAATGAAAAGAAACTATTACATATTTAAAAACGGTGAACTTAAACGAAAAGATGATTCTTTGATTTTAAAATTTAAAAATGGAGAGCATAAGTATATTCCTGTAAAAGATGTGGAATCTTTTTACTTTTTTGGTGAATTGAGTTTTAATACGAAATTTTTTAATTTCCTTTCACAGGAAGGAATTATAGCTCATTTTTTTAATTACTATGGATTTTATACTGGCTCTTTTTATCCAAAAGAAACATTAAATTCTGGTATGCTTGTAGTTAAACAGGTAGAGTTTTATCTTGATAAAGATAAAAGATTAAAACTTGCAAAAGAAATTATATATGCTTCTGCTTATAATATAAGGCATAATCTAAGATACTACAATACAAGGGGCAGGAATTTAGAAGAAAGTATTACTCGGATAGAACGATTGATGAAAAATTTTGAGACTGCAAATTCTATTCCTGAACTTATGGCACTGGAAGGAAATATAAGAGAGGAATATTATAAATGTTTTGGAGAAATAATTTTACAGGAAATAGAATTTGAAAAAAGAGTTTTTCATCCACCTGATAATATGGTTAATACATTAATCTCATTTATGAATAGCCTTGTCTATACAACTGTGTTGGGAGAAATTTACAAAACACAATTAAATCCTCTAATTAGTTATTTACACGAGCCAGGCATACGAAGATTTTCATTATCTCTTGACATAGCAGAAATTTTTAAACCATTACTTGGAGACAGATTATTATTTACTCTTTTAAATAAAAGACAAATTAAAGAAAACGATTTTGATAAAGATTTGAATTACTTATATTTAAAAGAAAAAAGCAGGAAAGTAATTATTCAGGAGTTTGATGAAAGGTTAAAAGCAACAGTCAAACATAGAAAATTAAAAAGGAGTGTGTCATACCGACATTTAATAAGACTTGAACTTTATAAACTAATAAAACATTTACTTGGAGAGGAGGAATATAAAGGTTTTAGAATCTGGTGGTAAAAAATGTATGTAATTTTAGTTTATGACATAGAGATGGATGAGGAAGGAAGTAAAATATTAAGGAATGTTTTTAAAATTTGTAAAAAATACTTACACAATGTACAGAAATCAGTATTTGAAGGTGAACTAACTGATGTTCAATTGAGAGAACTTGAATATGAACTTGGTGAATATGTAAGAAAAGATAAAGATTCTGTAATAGTATTTTGGAGCAGGACAGAGAAATGGTTATATAAGGAATTCTGGGGAATAAAAGAGGATAAAACTTCGGCAGTAATATAATAATTTGTTCTTTGATAATTAAATAAGTTTGCAGTCGTTGGTTGGAAAATTTGACAGGATATGCGATAGACTGAATTTTTTGTTTGACAAAAAGATTATAATTCGTTATATATTTACAAATAACAAGAATTCAATTTATTGGTTTTAATCCAACCAACTCTGGAATTTAAATAGACAAACAGGACATATAACTTCATATTCCAACTTTGTTTTAATCCAACCAACTCTGGAATTTAAATAATTGCAGATACTCAAAAACAGATTGATGAAGATGAGTTTTAATCCAACCAACTCTGGAATTTAAATCGATTTAAGCGGTATTGCGCAATTTACGATGAGGTGTTTTAATCCAACCAACTCTGGAATTTAAATCAATTTGTGCTTAGCTAATTTTAGGAAAGAAAAGGAGTTTTAATCCAACCAACTCTGGAATTTAAATAATGAAAAACTATTATATGGCGAAATAACAGCATTGGTTTTAATCCAACCAACTCTGGAATTTAAATATATATCCAAAATTTGCAATTAATTGCTCTAAAAACGTTTTAATCCAACCAACTCTGGAATTTAAATATTATAACAATATGAAAATAGGGATTTCTTATTTGGTTTTAATCCAACCAACTCTGGAATTTAAATCCTATCACACATTATTATATATTTTTTGAAAAAATCGTTTTAATCCAACCAACTCTGGAATTTAAAT
>CAZSCZ010000103.1:0-8212 GCA_964605455.1 uncultured Spirochaetia bacterium | reverse complement strand
AACTTGCCAAATATATTACATAAAAAGTTAATAAAGTTTTGCACCGTCCCTTTTAATACAATTCTATGTTATCAAGATATAACTCGCCACTTACAGTTTGGGGCAAAAAATTATTTTGCACAGAAAATGCTATCCCACTTATATTTGTGAATGTCTGTATATTATCACTTACATAATCCTGTTCGTAATACTCCTCAACTTCCATTTGATTAAAAGGTATTCTATAAACTTTCCACTTTTGTGAAACTTTAAAAGATTTACACCAAATTTCTTTTCTATTCTCATTCCAATAATTTTCTATTTCAAATACTTTCAGTTTATAAGAAACTGTTGGGGTGCCACTTGCATAAAATTTTATTCCTTTATAATTACTAAAATTCATCTTTCTTGTATATATTATTGTAACAGCGTGTGGTGAATAGTTATCAGATGAATAGTTTATTTTATATATTAAATGCACAACTTTATTTTCATTGCCATCATTTATAATATTTATTTTTCCACCTGCTTCGCCATTAGTCTTTATTTCCCATAGGAGAATATCTCCTTCAAAATTATCAATTAAAGGTATATCTGGCATATTGCAAATCAATTTTACAGGTTTAGGTATCCTCTTAATTTCTGGCTTCTTCACATATATTCTCTCTTGTTGCACAGTGTTACATCCAAAAAATAAAACCACACTTATAAAAATTACATAAAATTTTTTCATCTTAAAATACTTATCGGCAAAATAATTATATTATTAAACCAATTTGCTATTATTTTTATAATTTTTGCTATGTTATCAATAAAATTATGCACTATTATATTATGGAAGTAAATATAAATTCTGGTGTAAATAAAGGATTTTTTAAAATAATAGTATTGATAGAAATACTATATCTTCAATGCTTTTTGAAATGAATAAATAAACTTATGTAAGTGTTGGAACATTTTTTTTTCATTTTTTTTATATTTCTCAATTATTTCTATTATAGCTGACCCTATAATTATACCATCTACTATATCAATAAACTGTAAGATACTTTCAGGTGATTTTATACCAAAACCAACACATACAGGTAATTTAACATCTTTTTTTATGGCTTTTATTTTAGATTTTAAATCTGGGAGATTATCTCTAACTCCTGTAGTTCCAAGAACCGAGACCAAGTATAAGAATCCAGAAGTCAAATTTGAGATAATTTTTATTCTTTCAGCAGGTGTTATAGTAGTTATAAGCAATATTGTTTCAATTCCGGCGTTTATGCACATTTTATAAAAGTTTTTACCTTCTTCAGCAGGCAAATCAGGCACTATAACACCATCTACCCCCACTGAAACAAGTTTAGAAATAAACTTCTCTTCACCATATATAAAAATAGGATTATAATAGCTCATAAATACTAATTTTGACTTTATCTTCTTTCTTAAAGATTCTATTATTTTAAATGTTTTTGTAAGCGTAATATTATTTTCAATAGCTATATTTGTTGATTTCTGGATAATTTCACCATCTGCAACTGGTTCAGTAAAAGGTATCCCAATCTCTATAATATCTACACCATTTTCTGAAAAAAATACTATAAGTTCTTCAAATTTTTTAATATCTGGATAACCAGCAGTAAGATATATATTCAGAACCTTATGATTGTTATTAAATATTTCTCTAAGCATATTGGTCTAAAATATTATTCTACTTTATTCAACAGTATATTTATCTGTTGTGCAAAATTTCGGGTATCTATGGGCTTAGGGATATAATCGTCAAATCCCATTTTAAGGAAACGCTCTCTATCACCTTTCATTGTATAAGATGTAAATGCAATAATTGGAATATCTTTTAATTCCTCTGTTGACTTAATTTTTTTTATAGCATCAACACCTGAAGTTCCGTATAATTTTATATTAAGTAATACAATATCTGGCTTACACATTTTGATTTTTTTTATAATATTGTTTGCATTTGAATATATTTTTAAATCAAACTTATCATTTTTAAGTATAGCTTTGATAAGTTTCTGAATTTTTTTATCATCATCTATTAAAAGGACTTTTATTAATCTTTTCATTTTATTTGTATTCCTTCCATAAAGGGATTTTAAAAGTAAAGGTAGAACCTTTTCCCTGTCCTTCACTGTAAACTTCAATAGAGCCACCCATTTTTTCAAGAAATTTCCTCACAAGCGCAAGTCCCAAGCCTGTTCCTGCATATTCTCTTGTGTATGGATTTTCAATCTGTGAAAATTCTTCAAATATAATTTTCTGGTCACTCTTTTTTATACCAATACCTGTATCAATAATAGAAATAGATGCAAAATCATCATCTAACCGCACCTTAGTAGAAATTCTTCCTTTATTTGGAGTAAATTTTACAGCATTTGAATATAAATTATAAATCACCTGCTTTAATCTACTTTCATCTGCTTTTACAAATATTTCTTTTTCAGGGATCTTATCAATAAGTTTTAAGTTCTTTTTTTCTGCTAAAGGAATTATAAAAGTTTTAGCTGAATTTATCACATTATTTAAATTCACTTTTTCAATTGAAAAGTCCATCTTCTCAGCTTCAACTTTTGAAAGGTCAAGTATATCATTTATAAGATTTAGAAGCTGCTTTCCGCTTGTATAAATATCATTTAAAAAATCTTTTTGAATATTATTTAATTTTCCCACTTTCTCATCAAGTAAAAGTTCTGAAAATCCAAGAATTGCGGTTAATGGGGTTCGTAATTCGTGTGACATATTTGCTAAGAATGCTGATTTAGCTCTATTTGCTTTTTTTGTTTCTGCATAAAGCCTTATAAGCTCTAAATTTTGCTTTTCAATGCTTTCTTTTAATTTTTTATGTTCTGTTATATCTGATGCAAAATAAAGATAACCAGAATGAGCTCCTAATTTATCCATAAGTTTTGAAACAGTCAAATCTGCAATAAATATTTCTCCTGTGCTTTTCTGCATTCCAATTTCACGCCTAACTGTACTTAAAACCTTTAATGAATTATGTATCTCTTTATATTTATTAAGTGATGAATTAGGAATTAATCTTTTTATATTAAGTTTTCCTTCAGCTTCCTCTGCAGAATATTCAAATAAAACTTCTGCGCCCCGATTAAACTTAAGTATTCTATTATTTTTATCAGTAATAATTATGCTATAAACTCTTATGCTATCAAATATATTATCCAAAAACTGAGTAGCCTCATTTATTTGCTGCGCAAGATAATGAACTTTTGTAATATTTTCAATGATTGTAAGGGCATAATTTATATTTTGTGATTCTTCTGAATCGAATAAAGGTAGAATAGTAATTTTTACACTAAGAGTTGTGCCTTGAAATTTTATATCTTCCTCAATATTAAAAGGTTTGCCAGAATTAAAAACTACTTTATATCTTTTATCTGTATCTCTATGCAAAAATGGGAGCAATTTTAATATATTTTTTTCTTCTTTTTTATCATTTGAATTTCCTATTACTTTTTTAAGTTTTTCATTAGCCCATACTAAATTAAAGTTTTTATCAATTATGTAAATCCAGGCATCAATATTATTAGATAATGCCTTAAATACATGCTCCCAAATTTTTTCCAACAATAATTTCATTTAAATTATTCTAAGCCTTTTGCCTTTTTTATTTCTTTTATTAAGGCAGGGACAACCACAAAAAGGTCCCCAACAATTCCATAAGTAGCGACATTAAATATAGGGGCATCAGGGTCTTTATTTATAGCAACAATAATATCAGATGTTTGCATACCAGCAAGATGTTGAATGGCACCAGAAATTCCAACTGCTATATAAAGTTTTGGTGATACTGTTTTACCAGTTTGACCCACCTGATGAAATGGCTCAATCCAACCAGCATCAACAGTAGCGCGAGATGCACCAACAGCACCTCCTAAAAGTGATGCCAGCTCGCGTATAAGACTAAAATTTTCTGGTTTATGTAACCCTCTACCACCTGAAACAATTATTTCTGCTTCTTCTAAATTTACATCACCTTCTTTCTGTTTTATTATATCAATTATTTTTGTTCTTATCTCTGATTCTGTTATACCTGGCTTAAGTCTAACAATTTCACCTGTTCGCTTTTCATCTCTTTTCCCTTTTTTCATAACTTTCGGTCTTACAGTTGCCATTTGAGGCCTATGATTTGGACATTCAATAGTTGCCATAATATTCCCACCAAACGCTGGACGAGTTTGAAGCAAGATTCTTCGTTCCATATCAATATCCAAACCAGTGCAATCAGCTGTAAGACCAGTTTTAATTCTTACTGCTACACGAGACGCCAGTGCTCTACCTATACTTGTAGCACCAATAAGAACTATCTCTGGTTTCTCGTCCAGAATAACATCTGTTAAAACTTTTGCATATGAGTCATTTCTATATTCCTTTACAACAGGGTCATCAAAAAGTAAAACTTTATCTGAACCATAATAAATTGCTTCTTTAGATAGAGCCTGAATATTTTCACCAAGAATAACTGTAGTAACTTTTGTATTAATTTGATCTGCAAGTTCCCTTGCCTTAGATATAAGTTCTATCGCTACATTTGCAAATTTACCATCTCGGACCTCACCAAATACCATTATCCCATTATACTGGGAAAGATCAGTTTGTGGTTCTCGTTCTTCTTTAAAAATGGTTATAGCCTGAAATGGACAAGCAGAAACGCACGCACCACAATAATTACATCCTTCGCCTATTATGGCAAGCCTATTTTCAATTGTAATTGCACCAAATGGGCAATGTTTCACACAAACAGAACATCCCGTGCATTTTGTTTTATCAACAACAATCTCCATTTTTACCTCCCAAATTTAGATATTAGTTGTTATTATCTTTTTTCCTTAGCCTTTTTATGCATTATATATGAATTTAAATTAATAATTCAAAAATTTACGCGCCTGAGCTAAAATAATTTTAGCTCCTGTAATCTTTTAACAAGTTCACTAACCTGTTCCTCAACAGTTCCTTGAAGTATCTCACCCTTTCCCCGTGGTGATGGGGTAAATGTTCGTATAACTTTTGTTGGTGAACCATCAAGTCCAACGCTATGTGCATCTGCTTCTATATCTTCAACTGTCCATACAGGAATTTCACGTTTTTTAGCCATAATTTTACCTTTTAGACTTGGAAATCGTGGCTCATTTATTTCTTTTACTACTGTAAAAAGTGCAGGAAGCTTAAGCTCTATAATTTCATAGCCATCTTCCATTACACGTTCTACTCTTGCAGTATTATCATTTATTTCAATTTTTCTCACATAAGCAACTTGAGGAATACCAAGATGTTCAGCTACACCTGGTCCAACTTGAGCAGTATCACCATCTATTGCTTGCTTACCAAACAAAAGCACATCAAATTTACCAATTTTTTTAATTGTCTGTGAAAGTGTATATGATGTAGCAAGAGTATCAGCACCAGCAAATCGTCTATCACTTACAAGTATAGCATCATCTGCTCCCATTGCAAGTGCTTCTCTTAAAGCATCCGCAGCTTGGGGTGGACCCATTGTTATTACAGTAACTTTCCCACCATGCTTATCCCTTAATCTTAATCCTTCTTCTATCGCATTTTCATCAAAAGGATTAATAATTGTGGGAACACCTTCTCTTATAAGAGTATTTGTAACAGGATCAATTCTTACCTCTGTTGTGTCAGGCACTTGTTTAATGCTTACTATAATATTCATAATCTTACTCCTTTTATTATTAACTAAAAGTGTTTGGAAATTATAAATCTCACATTTTGAATTTACTTACTTTACAAAAAACACAAAATTTTACTCATTCGCGCACATACATTCTGTAAGTGCGGCACTTCAATCTCTCTTAACCTAATATAATTTCTTAAAAATGGCGCATTGCATCTTTAGCCGCCTCTTTTTCTGCTTCTTTTTTATTCAATCCAACTCCTTTACCATAAACTTTGTCACCAACTTTTACACCAATCTCAAATATTTTCCGATGGTCAGGTCCTTCCTCCTTTATTACAAAATACTCTGGATTTAATCTGAACAATTTTTGCGCTATCTCCTGAAAGCGACTCTTCCAATCTTTAATACTTTCTATATTTTCTTCAGCTTCATTTATGAAAGGTGCAAAATATCTTAACACAAAATCTCTTGTTTTAATTATCCCGCTATCAATATAATATGCACCAATCAAGGCTTCAAGTGTATCAGAAAGGAGTGAAATTTTATTTCGCCCACCTGATTTTTCTTCACCTTTTCCAAGTAATAAATATTTACTTAATTTCATCTTTTGAGATATTTTAAATAAAATTGACTCACTTATTATATATGATTTCATATGGGATAGATAACCCTCATCAAAAGTTAAATATCTTTTATACAGAAATTCTGTAATTATAAAAGATAATACAGCATCACCAAGAAGTTCCAATTTCTCATTATGCTGTTCATTATGATATACTTCATGCGCATATGACGAATGAGTGAGTGCCTGTTCAAGTAAGTGAATATTTTTAAATTTAATATTTAACTCTTCCTGCAATTCCTTAAGTTGCTTTTCTCTTTTCTCATCCATATATAATATAAAGTTTGAATGATATTTAATTAATCATTATCTTCAAATTTTTTTATGGCAATAGTGCAATTGTGTCCACCAAATCCAAATGAATTTGAAAGTGCGATTCTTATATCTTTTTTTCTCTCAACATTTGGTACACAATCAAGTTCAATTTCAGGGTCCTGATTTTCCAAATTTATTGTAGGCAACACAATACCATGTTCCATTCCCAAAATTGTTGCTATAAGTTCCACTCCACCTGCTGCACCAAGAAGATGTCCTATCA
The DNA here is from genome assembly GCA_964605455.1 of uncultured Spirochaetia bacterium. GTDB lineage: Bacteria > Spirochaetota > JAHITG01 > JAHITG01 > JAFGFC01 > CAZSCZ01. The sequence goes on along the minus strand of CAZSCZ010000103.1, from coordinate 1,408 downwards.
TTGATTTTGTTGAACTTACCAACAATTTTTTAGAATGTTCGCCAAAAGCCTTTTTTATAGCATTAGATTCTGCAAGATCCCCAACTGGTGTAGATGTTCCATGTGCATTTATATAATCAATCTCTTCAGGCTTTATCTGTGCATCTTCTATGCATCGTCTCATACATAATGATGCTGCTTCGCCATCAGCGCAAGGTGCAACCATATCATAAGCATCATCAGACATACCTACTCCTATTAACTCAGCATAAATTTTAGCGCCTCTTTGTTTAGCGTGTTCTAATTCTTCTAATATCACAACCCCAGCTCCTTCACCCATAACAAATCCATCTCTATCCTTGTCAAATGGTCTTGAAGCTTTTTCAGGTTCATCATTCCTTGTTGACAATGCTTTCATAATTGCAAACCCTTGAAGTCCCATATCTGTAACAGCTGCCTCAGCACCACCTGAAATAATTATATCTGCTTTTCCACGCTTGATTAATTCATACGATGTTCCTATAGCATGATTTGATGTTGCACAGGCAGAAGTAACAGAAAAATTTGGACCTCTAAATCCATATTTTATAGCTACCATCCCAGCAATCATATTTGTAATAAGCATCGGAATAAAATATGGACTTACTTTTTTTGTCTGAAGATAAAATGAATGTTGCTGTTCAAATAATTTTAACCCACCAATCCCTGAGCCAATAATAACACCTACCCTATTTTTATCATAATTATCTTCTTTTAACTTTGCATCTTCTATTGCTAATATGGAAGCAGCAATACCAAATTGTAAAAATCTATCCATTCTTTTAGCTTCGCGTCTATCTATAAAATCTTCCGGATTAAAGTTATCAACCATTGCTGCAATACGCACGCTATATTTTGAAGCATCAAGATGGGTTATTGGTTTAACGCCTGATTGTTTATTAATTAAACCAGACCAAAATTTTTCTTTTCCAATTCCAATAGGTGTAATTGGACCTACACCTGTAATTACTACTCTTCTTTCCTTCATATATATCAACTCCTGCTTTCAATTTTAGAATTTTTAATATAAAATCATTAATAAGAGGACAGATATTTTCTGTCCTCTTGTTTTACTTTTTTCATAATAATATACTTTACAGAACCAAGATTATGTGGTGCATTTAATTATTGTGCTGATTTTTCCTCAAGATACTTTACAGCGTCACCAACTGTTTTGATTTTCTCTGCATCTTCGTCAGGTATGCTTATTCCAAACTCTTTCTCAAAAGCCATTACAAGTTCTACAACTGCCAAGGAATCTGCACCTAAATCATCAACAAATGAAGCTTCGGGTGTTACTTGTGAAGGGTCAACACCCAATTCATCAACAATAATTTTTTTAACTTTTTTCAAATCAGCCATTTGGTTTTCCTCCTGTTATTTTTTTTTT
>CAZSCZ010000102.1:0-8214 GCA_964605455.1 uncultured Spirochaetia bacterium | reverse complement strand
TTGAATCAGCCATAACAGCAACATCGTAACCCATATCTCTATAATATTCAGCAATTGTAATACCAGTATAAATAGAAGCTTCTCGCGCAGCAACAGGCATATTGGATGTGTTTGCAATGAGTATAGTTCGCTCCATTAGAGGTTTGCCTGTTTTAGGGTCCTTTAATTTTGGGAAACTTAAAAGAACATCAGTCATCTCATTCCCGCGTTCACCACAACCAATATAAACAATAATATCAGCATCAGACCATTTTGCAAGTTGATGTTGAACTAATGTTTTACCTGTGCCAAATCCACCTGGCACTGCACAACAACCTCCCTTTGCAATAGGAAATAGAGTGTCTATTACTCTCTGTCCTGTAATTAATGGTTCATTAATCGCTATTCGCTCTTTTACAGGTCGCGCTTTCCTTATAGGCCATCTTTGAGTCATTTTTATTTCTTTTTTCCCTTGAGGTGTTTCAAGTATTAAAATTGTATCATCAATAGTAAATTCGCCTTCTTTTATTTCATCAACAGTTCCTTCTATATCAGGTGGTAAAAGGATTCTATGTGAAATTAAAGATGTCTCTTGAACCATACCAATGATAGTTCCAGAAACAAGTGTGTCACCTTTTTTAACAGAAGGTGTAAATATCCATTTTTTGCTTCTATCAAGTGCAGGAGGCTGCACTCCACGTTGGATATAAAAATTGTATATTTTTCGTATGTCCTCAAGTGGTCGCTGAATCCCATCATATATATTACCCAAAAGTCCAGGCCCAAGCTCAACACTTAAAGGCATTCCTGTGCCATAAATGTTATCACCAGGTTTGATAAGGGTTGTATCCTCATATACCTGAATTGTTATTAAATTACCTTCTATTCTTACAATCTCTCCAATTAAATGTTCCTCACCAACTTCTGCTATGTCAAGCATCTTAACTTCTTCTTCAGTTGCAATGCCAGTAACAACCGGTCCATTTACACGTTTTACAGTTCCAATAAGTTTATGATAACTTTTTTCCATCTTTAAATAATTCTTCGTAAATTTTAAGGATAAGTTCATTTTTCATGCGATTAAATCTACTCTCTAGAGTATTGTTATAAATCAATGGCTTGTTTTTAGATTTAATAATAACTCCGCCATTCAAATTATTATTATACTTTATATCATTTATAGAAACTTTATACCCTTTTTTCTGTAGTGAAGCAATTAAAGTTTTTGCAAAATTATTGTCAAGTATATTTTTATCTTTTTCATCAAATATTAACTCAATTTCTTTCTCATCAAGATGGGAAAGTGCATCATTTATCAATGCTTCTATAAAATTTTTATATCCTTCATCCTTTCTAAATGTTTCAATTTTCTTTTTTAAATTTGCAAGGACTCTATCTACAATTTCACCTTGCTTTTTTAAATTCATTCTGTTAATTTCCAGCGTAAGTGTGGAAGAAATCTTTCTTTTGATGCTTTCAATTTTTTTTTCTGTATCTTTTAATATCCTTCGTTTATGAATTGCAGCCTCTCTTTCAGCCTGTTTTAATTTGCTTTCAGCATACTTTTTGGCATTATCAATTATATCTCTAATTTCTTCCTGTGCTTCATCATTGAGAGTTTTCAAGATATTTTGAATATCACCATAAATTTCCATTTTAAATTTTAATTCCAACTGACTTTCTTATGACTTCTTCAACAGAAACTTTTCTTTGATAACCTCTCTTATCAGGGATCTGAATGATTAGGGGGAAGGATTCTGTATAAGTATATTGGTTAATGAAATCGCTAAGAGGCGCAGCGAGTTTTTCTGTAATTATAATAATTCCAACCTGTGGATTATGTATATATTCATTTAAATATTTTTCGGTTTCTTCTTTTGAATTTGCAATTTTACCTTCAACACCTGCAAGAGAGAATCCGAGCACAGTTTCTTCATCACCAATCACAACATATTGCATTTTTGAGTTTACCCTAATTTACCAAGAATCATCATAGCAATAATAACACCATATATAGCAATACCTTCAGCAAGGGCAACAAATATAAGTGCACGTCCAAATATTTCTGGTTTTTCCCCTAATGCCCCAAGTGCTGCTGAGCCTACATATGCAACTGCAATCCCAGCTCCAATAGAGCCCAGTCCTACAACTGCTGCCGCAGAAATAAATCCCCAAGTAACAACTTTTACATTTATTTTATGTATTGCAGGTGCTTGGTGTGAAGATACACTATTTGTTGCAAAAACTTTAAAAGTAAATGCAGTAAGAATAATTAGCAATATAATAAAAAGAAATATTGCAGAGATTTTTACGATTTTAAGAAATTTCCTTTGAATAACACTCATTTTGAAACCTCCATAAGTTATTAAATTATATACTATTCTGTCAATCCGATAAGCGTGACATTACTATTCCTCATATTCGGCTTTTCCATTCACTTTGCGAAAGAACCAATTATTAGTATCCATCAGACATAGCACGTCTCATATCGCGCTTATAAAGGTCCTCGTAATAATATCCTCTATATCTAAGCTCATCTTTTTTCCATTGAGGAAATGGAATATATCGCCAAAAAATCATTCTTACATCTTTATGCAACTTTTGTCTCCCTTCCCATTCGTCAGTAATCCATTTTATATAATCTTTAATAAATTCCTCTTTTATGTTCCCTCTTAATTTATTTTCAGTAAAATAATCATAATATCTTCCTGTAATACCTTCTTCCATCCATCTATAGCTTGCGTATTCTTTAGCGACTTGCCATCTTAAATCACCAAGTGCATAAAGAATAGCCATTCTAATTGACCTTGGATAGAGTGGAATAGCTAACCTGCCACGACTTGTAGCTCGCTGCCTTACATCAAAAGGTTCCCAACAAATACCTCTTTCGCCATAAGAAGGAACAAGTATAATATATGGAACAATTCTATTATCTTGATTTTTAAATCTTCGGACAAATACTCCTGCATCTCTTTTCTCTATCTCTTCAATTTCTTTTATAACATTTTCACGAGTTGCTATATAATTTATATTATTAGGACAATAATCAGAAATTAATATTGGAAAATGATTTCCTCTTGGTCCTGCACACATCTTTATCATTTGTTTCAAAGAATTAAATTCATCCATTACAACTTTTCCATCTACAGATTGTTGTGCAGTTCCAATACGACTTTGAAGGTCGTGGATTTGTAAATCTATATTTCGTAATTCTTTTAGTGAAGTTTGTATTAAATCATCTATATATTTAAGTTTTCTAATATCTTCAATAATTTGAGCCATAGTATCTTTTTGAGCTTTAGTGTAAGCATCAGGTGCATTATCATATTGTGGAAGAGGCTGGTGCTGAAGTAAAATATTAACCTCGCTAAGCAAACTTTTTTCAATTATTTCTCGGTCATAAGCATGTTTCTTTAATATATTAATTTCTGCTGCTCTTGCATCTTGTTTATTAATAAGCTTATTTTGTATGGCGTCTTGATGCTTGACTTTCTTCTGGACTATTTCATCTACCATACTTGGCTTTATTCTGCCTGTAGCAATTTCTCGTAGCCATTCATCCATATAATAGAATGGCCACGCCTCTTCTCTTTTCTCCCACGGTATGCTTCTAAATATTTCTTGTTGATGAGGTGTTAAAAGATTTATATCTACCATTCCGTAGCGTAAACATAAAAGCTTTTCTCTTGGCAGAACTTGTGTAATATTTCTTACAATTCCTTCAACAAAATTCCAGTATGTAGGTATAACTTTTTGCTTAAAAAGAGTTCTGTCGTCTTTTACAGGAGCATTTAATGCTTTGTCCAATTGTTCTGCTAACTTCGCTGCATATTCATTCCCACCTTCAAGAACTTTTTGGAAGAATTTGTCGGATTTAAAATGGCTACGCCCATTTTCTATCTTTGATATATCTTTTTCTGTCTCTTCTAAAAGACGAGCTATTTCTGGATCTAAACCTTCCACCATTTTAGCATCTCCCTTTTGTAATTTCTAAAATATTTAATTTATATTTTTCCACTTATTTGTCAAGAATTTTTTTAATGGCGTTGAAAAAATATTTTATAATTAATGTTATATAAAAAGATAACCGAAATAAAGAATAAAAATTTTTGAAAATAGGGGGGTGGAAGTATGATTACAAATAAGCAGAAGATGAAAATCAAGAAATTAGTAAGAAAGTTAATGCCCAAAGTGGTAATTAATGGAATTTTGGACTTGCAAGATTTTAACTTATATTCTTTTTATTATTTTTTAAAGCGGAAATTTTGTTTTGATACACTTGTATTGTCACTTCTTATGGATGGTCGTGTATATCCTGAAATCCCATTTTTAACCATTATCATCTGCATAGTAAGTATGCCACTTTTAAGAATAGATTTAAAATCACGAGACGATTTTTTTAAATCATTTGCAAAGCATTTTACGGTAGTGGCATTATTTTTAGGCATAAAAGAAGAAACTCCATCAGTAGAACATGCACTACCATCTATAAAATATTATATACAATAAAAAAGAGAAAGTCAATTGAAATTTTAAAATTTTGATAGGCAAAATCTGACTCTCTATTTTTTATTTATAATATATAATCTTTAATTATGGAAAAGAGAAAATCATTAAAATTTGTATTTTCCAATTGACTTTCCTTATCAGACGACAGGGAAGTTATAGTTGACAGTGAGAAAAAAGTCCTAAAGGAAAAACAGACCTTCCTGTCTGTTAAATAAATATATTGCACAAAAAAAGTTAATAAAGTTGTGCACCGTCCCCCGGTTCGCCCACGGTTCATTCAAATAATGATAATTGCTTAAGTTTTTCCTTTCTGTAAGATTTAAATTTAATGTCTTTTCTTTCAATATACTTTTCAGGAATATCATTTATAAAATGAGAAATCGGTAAAACTCTTGTCTGCCCAAAAATTTTTATTCTCTGTGGAGCTACTAAATATAATTTCTCTTTTGCACGCGTTATTGCTACATAAAATAATCTTCGTTCTTCATTTATATCAGAATCTTTATACGGAAGTATCTCTTCATTAATCCCATATACAAACACTACAGGAAATTGCAGACCTTTAGCTGAATGAATTGTCATAACAGAAACTGCTTCAATTTCACTGATTAATTTTTTAGGAGATATTTCTATATCTTGTTCCTTTCCAGTAAGAATTGCTTGTAAAAAATCTTTGATTGTATCAAATCTTTCAGATATTCCTTGGAGTCGCTTATAATCTTCATTTTTCTCACCAAAAATTGGAGCCATTTCTTTAAAAAATGTTTCAGGTTTTTCATCTTTAGCAAGCTTTGAAATTTTTTCGTATACCTTTATAAATTCATTTAACCTATCATACTCTTCCTTTTTAAATGATAAAATTGTGTTTTTAAATTTAGAAATTATTTCTTTTTCATTTATAAGTGATTCAATTTCCTTTATAATTCTTTCTCCATTATTAAAAAAATTTAAAACCTGTAAAAAACGAAATTTACTAAATCCTTCATTACATAAACGTAAAATATTAATTACAGCTCGTGGAAGTTTTTTTTCAAAAAATGACTTTTCACCGTAAAGTCTATAAGGTATCCCTTCTTTAATAAGAACTTCTTCTATTAATGGAATTAAAAATGCTGCTCTTACTAATATAGCAAAATCTGAAAAACTTCTTGATTTTTTTTCATCAAGTAAATCAGTCTGTTGCATTGATGAACCACCAAATTCAGATGTTATAATTTTTGCTATCTGAATACCTGCTGAAAGTTCGGTAGGAGCTGATATTAACGGAATTTTTTTAATGTTACTTTGTATTTTGGATTCTATATCGTTTTCTGAGCTAATTGATTTAGAAATTTTTAAGATTAGATTCAATCCTGATTTCAACACTACTTCAGGATTTCTGTAATTCAGTTTCAAACTAAAAATTTGCGATTGTGGAAAATCCTCTTTTAATTTAAAGAAAAGGTCCGGATTAGCTCCACGAAATTGATATATAGATTGGTCAGGGTCTCCTATTACAAACAGATTTTTTCCATTACCTGCAAGTAATTTTATAAATTTATATTCAGCGAAATTAATATCCTGAAATTCATCAACTAAAATATATTTAAATCTTTTTCTATATTTCTCACGCAAAGATTCATTTGCATTTAATAATTTAATTGCAAAAATAATTATATCATCATAATCCATTCCACAAAGTCTTTCCATTTGCTTCCGATAATTTAAAAATATTTCTTTAAGAAATTCATCCTTGAGTGTATCAGGATGAATTAACTTTGTCTTAATTAATGATATTTTCTCTTTTATCTTTTGTGGATTTTCTTTTATACCTATCTCTTTGCATAATTTTTTTAACACAATAGAAGTATCAATATCATCAAAAATTTCTCGTAAAAAATTGTTCTCTTTTAAAAGTAACAGCGCTATAGTATGAAAAGTTCCTACAGTAATATTAACTTCATTTCCTATCCTTGCTTTAATTTCATTTGCTGCTTTATTTGTAAAAGTTATAGCCAGGATATTCTCAGGTGCGACATTTTTCTCCTTTATTAAATGGAGAATTCTTTCAATTAATGTATAAGTTTTCCCTGTCCCAGGCCCTGCTATTACTATTACAGGTCCATCTTCACACTTAATGGCATTATGCTGTTCTTTATTAATTTCCAAAATATTTTCTTTTTTGTGTGCTGAAATAGATTGAAATTTAGTTTTTTCTATCCTATTTTTTTTCTCTTTTTCTATTCGCTTGGATTTGATAGATAAAAGTAACATTTGGGCAGCATTATTATTCCTTTCCTCTTCTGTAAAGATAATTATCTTCCCATACTTTCCATCAAATCCAGGTAAAATTGTTAGTTTCTTTTCTCTTACCCGTTTAATTCCTTCTGCAATAATTACAGTACTTATTTTTTTTATCTCTTCAATAGGAACTTCACGCAATATTGAAAGCTCGTCTCCAAGATTACCTACTAATTGATTATATATATACTTTACTCTTGGGCTATTTTTCCCAATACTTAATGCTTCACCTATAATTTCAGATAAAGGCACAATACTTTCAAATTCTTTTGCATTTTCAGGTTTTACACCTTCCTCTCTATCTGCCAGAGATTCTACACGATGAAGCACTCCAACTGTTATAGGTTTTCCACATACAGGACATATTAAATTATTTTTAATTGCTTCCTTAGGTGTTAATCTTATGTTACAATTTCTATGACCATCATAATGATATTTCCCTTCTTGAGGGTAAAATTCAATTGTGCCAATAAATTCGTTACTATTTTTGTTCTTTAGGGCATTACGAATATGGTTATATGAAAGTTCTGTATCAAAAAGATTGGCTTCTCGTGCAAGGTTTGCAGGCGAATGAGCATCAGAATTAGATACAAGATTGAATTTATCAAGTGTGGATAATCGCCAATTCATTGGCGGGTCCGACGATAACCCCGTTTCAAGTGCAAATATTTCAGATGTTAAATCTTCAAAACACTCTTCAATAGAATCAAATCCAGAATTTGCACCAAAAAGTGAAAACCAGGGAGTCCAGATGTGAGCTGGAATAAACATTGCCTCTTGATTTATTTCTAATGTTATTTCAAGTAAAGTTTTACTGTCTATCCCCAGAATAGGCCTTCCATCTGAAGTAATATTACCAAGTGTGGATAATTTCTTATTAAATTTTTCTACACTCTCAAAATCAGGCATAATAATTACATTGTGAATTTTTCTCACTTTACCATTTTTTTTATAAATAGAACTTATTTCAGCAGAAAGAATAAATTTTACAGTTTTAGTTGAAAGAGATGGTATTTCTTTATCAATATTTTTTTTGATTTCAGAAGTAACATTAAAAAGGCCATTACCATCAGGAATAAGAGAGTCTTTTAATTCGGCAAACCAGGCTGGATGTGTAAAATCGCCTGTCCCAAGAACAGTTATACCTTTAATTTTTGCCCATTTATAAAGGGAAGGAATATTACACTCTTTACTTGTGGCACGAGAATATTTAGAATGTATATGAAAATCCGCAATAAAACGCATAAAGATATTATATGTTTTTTCTATATTATGTCAAGTAAATTAATGCACTAATTTTATTTTTGCTTTACAAGCACAAGCATTACAAGCACAAGCAGAGGGACGGTGCACAACTTTATTAATTTTTTTTACTAAATTATGGAAAAATCGGCATCTTTTATTGTATATAATATATATATGAGACGAGCAAGATTCACTTTTAAA
>CAZSCZ010000101.1:0-8534 GCA_964605455.1 uncultured Spirochaetia bacterium | reverse complement strand
TTATCCCGTTACCAAGCTTAATGCTTGATATGCTTATCGCTATTAATCTTACACTCGGTATTGTTATTTTGTTAACTGTAATGTATATTCAGAAAGCAACAGATTTTTCCGTATTCCCTTCATTATTATTAGTAACCACTGTTTATAGATTAGCATTGAATGTTTCATCAACAAGGCTTATCCTTTTAAAAGGAGCAGCATTTGATGTAAAAATAATTAGAGCTTTTGGTAATTTTGTTGTAGGAGGCAATTATGTTGTAGGATTTATAATATTTCTTATTCTTGTGGCAGTCCAATTCATTGTTATTACAAAAGGTGCAACGCGAATTTCTGAAGTTGCCGCAAGATTTACACTTGATGCAATGCCAGGAAAGCAGATGAGTATTGATGCAGATTTGAATGCTGGACTTATAACAGAAGAGGAAGCTATACGACGACGAAATGAAATCAGACGAGAAGCAGATTTTTATGGAGCAATGGATGGTGCTGCAAAGTTTGTTCAAGGTGATGTAAAAGTGGGGTTGATTATTACGCTTATAAATATAATTGGTGGATTAATAATTGGTACAGCAATGAGAGGTGAAAGTATATCATCAGCTCTTAAAACTTATGCATTGTTAACAGTGGGTGATGGACTTGTTGCCCAAATTCCAGCACTTCTTATTTCAACTGCTACAGGTATAATAGTAACTCGTGCTGTTTCTGATGGAAGCTTGGGAGAGGATTTAGCAAAGCAGGTTACAGCGCAGCCTCGTGCTATATTTATTGGTAGTGCTTTCTTATTTCTTGTAGCTTTTGTGCCCGGCTTTCCCACTATTCCATTGCTTCTTCTTGGTGTAATTATAGCTGTAATTGGATATCAGATTTATCAAATTAGAGAAGAAGAAAGACGAAAAATGGAAAAAATTGAAAAGGAGAAAGAGGAGGAAAGGAAGAAACCTGTTTCATTAAAAGGGCTTTTGCAGGTTGATCCGCTGGAAGTTGAAATTGGATATAGTCTTATTCCGTTGGTTGATCCTGAACAAGGTGGGGATTTGCTTGAGAGAATTACAATGATACGGCGTCAGGCTGCTTTAGAGATGGGACTCCTGGTGCCTCCTATAAGAATTAGAGATAATATGCGACTTGATCCAGAAGAATATACAATATTAGTAAAAGGAGTAGAAGTTGCAAGAGGTAAATTAAAAATAGGAAAATATCTTGCAATGGATTCAACTGGAAAGGCAGAGAAAATAGAGGGCGAACCTACTACTGAACCGGCTTTTGGACTGCCAGCTATCTGGATTGATGAGTCGCAGAGAGAAAAAGCAGAACTTGAAGGTTACACAGTTGTGGATTTGCCATCTATAATAGCAACTCATCTTACAGAAGTTATAAAAACTTATGGATATGAAATTCTGGGAAGAAAAGAAGTTCAGGAATTACTTGATAATGTAAAAGAAACTAATCCTGTACTTGTTGATGAGGTAATGAATGTTGCATCAATTGGAATTGTTCAAAAGGTATTACAAAATTTATTAAGAGAGCGAATTTCTATAAGAGATATGAATACCATACTTGAAGCAATTGCAGATTATGCACCAACCGTTAAAAATGTTGACTTGTTAACAGAATATGTAAGAGCCTCTTTGAAGCGTCAAATAACAAAGACATTTGTTAATGAAGAAAACAGACTCCCTGTTGTTACACTTGATCCAAGCCTTGAAGGTATATTAAATGATTCAATTCAAGAGACAACCGATGGAATTAGTGTTGGTTTAGCTCCTGATACAGTTGAGAAAATTATGAAAAAAGCCAGAGAAATTTCTCAAAATATTTCAAGAAATGGAACCCCATTAATTTTTATTACAAATTCTAATGTGAGACCTGTTTTATATGACATCTTGGAAAAAGCAATACCTAATATCGTTGTATTATCTTATAATGAGATAGAGCCTAATGTATATATAGAAAATTTAGCTACTCTAAATATAGAATAGGAATTAAGCTCTAAATAAAATGATTAGGTATCAAATAAAATGTTGCACCTAATAAAAAATAAAGAGAGCAGTAAAGTATGCTTTTCTGAGACAAAATTTAATGGAGGAGGAAACTAAAAATGTTAGGGTATAAAACCTATAGGGGTAAAGATTTAGCAGAAGCAATAACTAAGATGAAATTGGACTTAGGTGTAAATGCTATAATATTACACAAAAGAGAGATAAGGCCTAAAGGAATTTTCGCATTATTTAGAAGACCCGAGATAGAAATTGTGGGTGCTGTTTCTGATAGAGCGTCAAAAAAGCCAAATATAGTATTAACTGAAAAAACTTCATTAAATGTTAATCCACTAATTCAAAAAGAGCTTGAAGATATAAAAAAACAGATTGAAAAACTTGCTGGAAAAAAGAGTAACTTATCAGAGGAAATAGTTTCTGAAAATGAAAAATTTAGAGGTTTTCAGAGATTCGTTAATATAATGAGAGAAAATGATATTGGGGATGATATAATTGAAAAGATAGTTGAATCAATTGAAAAGGAAATCAATGTTACAATTATAGATGATGAAAGGGTAATAAAAGAGAAGATAAAGCGTAGACTTATGGATTTAATTGACACAACAGGACCAATAGAAGTAGAAGGAAAAAAGCCAATGGTTTTTATGCTCATAGGCCCTACTGGAATGGGAAAAACTACTACTCTTGTTAAAATAGCTGCTAATTATAGATTAAAGAAAAATAAAGAAATAGAGATTATTTCAATTGACAATTATCGTATTGGTGCATCAGAACAGCTTAAAGCTTATGCTGATATTATGCAAATACCTTTTAAAAAAGTTAGTAATAAAAGTGAACTTAAAATCATAGTAAAAAAATCTAAGGCAGATTTAATATTAATTGATACCGCAGGAAGAAGTTAACAAGAAGATATTTCTATATCTATGTTAAGAAATTATATTAAAGAACTGAATTTTCAGAATATTGATATTTTTCTTGTAATAAGTGCCAATGTAAAGAAGAAAGATATACTTGAAATTTCAAATAAGTATTCCAAGACAAATTATAAGTATCTCTTATATACAAAACTTGACGAAACACTTTCAACAGGCGCTATAATTGATGCTACATATAGAATAAAGAAGCCAATTTCATTTGTAACTTTTGGTCAGGATGTTCCAAAACATATAGATGTTGCAACACCTGAATATATTGTAAATTATGCATTAACGGAGTTTTAAAAATGGCTGATCAGGCTGAATCCTTAAGAAAAGCATTTGAAGAATATAATAATTGTAATAAAAACGATACAAAAATAATCACAATTGCGAGTGGTAAAGGTGGGGTTGGTAAATCTGTGCTTGCAGTAAATATAGGACTTGTGCTTGCAGAAAGGGGAAAAAAAGTTACACTTATGGATGCTGATTTTGGATTGGCTAATATAAATGTAATTCTTGGTGTGTTACCTAAATATAATCTATATCATGTATTCAAAGGTGAAAAAAAATTAAGTGAGATTTTAATTGAAGTAGATGATAATTTTTCTATCATTGCTGGAGCATCTGGGTTCTATCAACTTGCAAATCTTAATTCAAATCAAAGAAAAAAAATCCTTACACAATTGGAAGACTTAAATCATAATGATTATTTAATAATAGATGCAGGTGCAGGTATTTCAAAAAATGTTTTGAATATGATAACATCTGCGCAACAAGCAATTATAGTAACTACGCCAGAACCTACTGCTATAACTGATGCTTATGGTATTATAAAATCAATAGTCTCTTTAAATACAAATGATGTTAAATTAAGTCTTGTTATAAATAGAGTTAAAAGCATAGTAGAAGCAAAACAAATATCCAATAGAATTACAAATATTGTGGACCAATTTCTTGGTGCAGAAATCAACTACCTTGGATTTATATTTGATGACCCAGTTGTTTATAAATCAGTAAAAGAGCAGGACCCCTTTGTCCGAAGCTATCCACATTCAAAAGCAAGTTCCTGTATTTTTAATCTTGTTGATTCTATTACAAATAGAAAAACAATATCTCAGGAAGGAAATATTAAAAACTTTTTCAAAAAAATTTTTAAATTTTAATAAAAATTAGTTGCTATTTTGATTAAAATTTACTATAATATTTATGAATGGATGTGAATTTAAAAAATATTACACAGCGAATAGAATTTAAATGTGCATTATTTCTTGCTTGTGCTGTATTTTTTATTTCATTTATTGCTGGGATTTTAAATGGTGTTGAAATTTCGGTTTTAATAAAGCGAATTTTTCTTGCAGAAATAATTTTTATTCCAATGGGAATAGGAATAGGCTATATCCTTAATACTATGATACTTGCTACTCCTGCATCTATAAAGTCCCAAATTTCCGAGTCTACAAGTGATGTAAATATTAATCCTGAAAAAGAAAAGGAATTTATTGTCCCTAAGGAAAATGTAAAAACAGAAGAACATTTACAAAGTAAAGATAACAGAATTAGTGGTGCAGTTGAAAATGTTGAAATAGAATCAGAGAAGTTATCTGAAGCACCAGAAATGAGTCAAGATATATTATCTGGTTCAGATATTGCAGAAGAAGTTAAAAAACTGAAGAGCAATGATGAAGAGTCGCTTGGAAAATATATATTAGTTGAGGATAGAAAAATAGTTAATAACCCAGAAATTCTTGCAAAAACTATAAGAACAATGATGAATAAGGAGTAATTAATATTGTTATGATGGAAGAAAAGATAAAACAATTGATGAGTGAAACAGGAGCTGATAGGCATACTGTAGAAATGATACTTGATTTTACAGGTGGAGATATTGATGGGGCACGAAAGATTTTTCAAGCAATGCCTAAAGATTATCTCGCATTGAAAATCAGATATATGGGACATAGAACTCATAATTATGGTGTAATCCTGATTGTAATAAATATAAAAACGCGTGAAATTGAAGAAGTAGAATTGATTGTAAGTAAAGAAATAAAAGCAAGTGAAGTTGATACAAATCTTAAATTTGAAAAGTTTAGGGATGCAATAAGAGAATATATAAAAATGGGAAGTGTGAATTTAATAATGATAGATAGACTAAAAGAGGGAATAAAATCCGTAGAATTTAAAGAAGCAATTTTTCGGAATTTAACCCCTGATGGTGTAATAAATATAAATGACCTAAAAATTATTCTATCCGAATTAATGTTTAAAGTTTTAACAGATTCAAATGTTGCTATAAAAATTGATCAAGAGAAAATTGATATTTTTAGATATACGAGAAAATTGAAAAAGGATGTATCACAGCAGGAAGAAAAAAGTGGAGAAATTATTGAAGGTGAAAAAGAAGAAGAGAAAGAGAAAGTTGAGCGTAAACAAGAAGTAGAGATAAGAAGTATTTCTCTTATTATACTTAAGATAGAACCTGTTCTTTCTCCTGTAAAGGGTGTATCTATTACTGAATTACATCCAGGGGACGAGATAATGGTGAGAATAATTGATGAGCGTGATGTGGGAGATTATCTTGCTACACTTTTAGGGGGAAAGGTAGGAGGAGATAGAGTGCCTATTCCAGCTACTGTAAAAGAAATGGAGAAATCTGCTGAAACCGAGAATGTAATGTTACTTGTTGAGTTTGGACCCGGGATTGCAGGTAGGTGCTTTGTCCCACCAGAAATAAAAGTTCAAACTCCTATTAGTGATGAACTTGCTGACCTTAAAAAACTTACAGCTTTTTCTATTAGTCCTATATGGATTATAGTTTTATTAATAATTTTGTTTGTGATTTTTGTAATTATTACGATATTTACTACTGGAGAGTAGTAAATCACAAGGTAAAATTATTATGATAGATTATCAAAAATATGATAAGATAGATGAAATAAAACTTTGGGAAGAGTATAAAAGAACAAAAGATGAGAAAATAAGAGAATATTTTGTAAGAAAATATGCTCCATTAGTTAAATATGTAGCTGGAAGGATAGCTATTGGGATGCCGAATAATGCTGATTTTGAGGACTTAGTAAGTGATGGATTAGTTGGCCTTTTGGATGCTATTGAGAAATATGAACCAGAACGTGGAATTAAATTTAAAACTTATGCAGTTACCCGAATAAGAGGAGCTATTGTTGATGGCTTACGGGAGAGAGATTGGATACCACGCTCAATAAGGCAAAAAGCAAAAGAGATAGAAGGATTTATGTTAGAACTTGAAAAAAAACTTGGTCGCGCTGCTGAAGACGAGGAAATTGCGGAGGCTATGGGAATAAGCCCGGAAGAATATCAAAAAATTATGCGAAATATAAGTGGAACATCTATTTTATCACTTCACGAAATATGGCATATTGGAACTGATGATGATGAGGTGCCTATGATTGAGACACTTGAGAGCCCTGAGTCCTTAAAGCCTGATGTGATTGTTGAAAAAGAAGAAATTAAAAAAATTATAATGGAAGCCCTTGAAAATTTACCTGAAAAAGAAAAAGAAGTTATTGTTTTATATTATTATGAAGGCTTAACTTTAAAAGAGATTGGAGAAGTATTGAATGTAACTGAATCACGGGTATCTCAACTTCATACAAAGGCGATTACTTCTCTACGAGCTAAATTGAGTAAATTGAAATATTCGTTAGGGAAGTGAGGTGTTATTTATTTAATGGACAGATTAAAAGAGTTATTAATGGAAGAAACAGAAAATATTACACCACCTGCACAGGAGCCTTCAAATGAAGAATGTATAGAAGTGGAGTCTTATTCAATTGAAGATGGACTTGAAATTGCAAGTAAAAAATTAAA
Organism: uncultured Spirochaetia bacterium; assembly: GCA_964605455.1. Classification (GTDB taxonomy): domain Bacteria; phylum Spirochaetota; class JAHITG01; order JAHITG01; family JAFGFC01; genus CAZSCZ01. The sequence continues at coordinate 1,771 of CAZSCZ010000101.1, read as the reverse complement.
AGCAAATATCTCTGATTTAGAATATGAGATACTTGAAAAAGGGTCGCCGGGTTTTTTAGGAATAGGACGAAAACCATATAAAATCCTTATAAAACGCTCACTTCCTAAAATACCTGAGGAATTGTTAGAAGTAACTCACCTTACAAAAAAAGCACCTGAAAAGGTCATTCCTCAGGATATTGATGGTTCATTTAAAATAAGAATTACAAAAAGAGGAATATTTCTTATTGTAAATCCTCCAAAAGGAAAAGGTAGAAAGATTTCTGTTCAGGAAGTCCAAAATGCATTATATGAACGACAAATAATTAATGTTGACTCTAAATTAATACAAAATATTGTAGAAAAAGCAAAAGGCGAACCGGTAAAAATTGGGGAATGGCAACCCAATCCGGAATATGATGGAAAAATGTCGTTAGAAGTATCAGAAGATGAAATGAAAGTTTATCTTACACTTATTCCACCACGAAGAACCGGCAGGATTGTTGAATTTGATGATGTAATGGCTGAACTTGAAAAACGTAATATTGTTTATGGAATAAAAGAAGATGCTATAAAAGAGGCAATAGAAAATGATAGATTTAATCAGCCGATACTTATTGCTGAGGGAACACCACCAAAAGATGGTGAGGATGCTAAAATTGATTATAAATTTAAAGTTGATAAAGAAATAAAATTAGAAGAAGATGAGAAAGGACGTGTTGATTTTAGAGAATTAGATCTAATAGAGAATGTTGTAGTTGGTCAAGTCCTTGCAGTAAAGATACCCGCAACAAGTGGAATAGTAGGTAAAACCGTTACTGGCAGGGAAATACCAGCAAAGGATGGAAAAGATGTTCAACTTCAGCCAGGTAAAAATGTTAAATTAAGTGAAGATAAAATGCAACTTATTGCTGAAATAAACGGTCAAGTAGTTTATACTAAAGGTAGAGTAAGTGTTGAACCTGTATATGAAGTTAAAGGTGATGTTTCACTTGATACAGGAAATATTGTATTTCTTGGGACTGTAATTGTTAGAGGAAATGTTGAAGATGGGTTTAGCGTAAAAGCAGCAGGTAATATTGATATCAGGGGTAATGTTGGAAAAGCACAACTTGAGGCAGAAGGTGATATTATTATAAAACAAGGGCTTTTGGGAAAAGATGAAGCAGAGATTGTTGCTGGTAATGATATTATAGCTAAATTTATTGAAAGAGCAAAAAGAGTTGAAGCAGGAAGAGATGTTATAGTTGCAGAAGGTATTATGCATAGCTTTGTTGATGCTGGTAAAAGAGTAGTTTGCAATGGAAGGAGAGCTATGATTGTAGGTGGACGTGTGCGAGCAGGTGAGGAAGTTAATGCAAAAGTTGTTGGTTCCCCATCTTTTACTGAAACAGTAATAGAAGTTGGACTTGACCCCAAATCAAGACAACAACTTATTGAACTTCAGGAAGAAATGAGACAAGCAAAAGATAAAATTCACGAATTAAATATGAATATAAATACTCTTCAATCTCAAAAAAGATCTGGTGGTGGTAAACTTCCGCCTGAAAAAGAAGAAATGCTTTTAAATATGTTGCAACAAAAAGAAGAACTTACTAGCAGAATTACAGAAATTGAGGAGCAAGTAGCTGAAATTAAAGCATACCTTGCTTCTCTTGAAGAAAAAGGAAAAGTTGCTGTCCAGAATGTAGTTTATCCCCGTGTAAAAATTACTGTTAAAGATGCCAATCTTGAGGTAAGAGATGAATTTAAATATGTAACTTTTGTTCAGGAGGCAGGAAATATAAAAGTT
>CAZSCZ010000100.1:0-8701 GCA_964605455.1 uncultured Spirochaetia bacterium | reverse complement strand
ATTATATATCTTGCAGGCTGGAAACCTCCTTTCTGCATTAATTTATATGTAGGTCCTGTTGCTATACTTTTTTCTATTCTTATTTCATTAATAGGATTTCTTGTTGCTATATATGGCATAAACTATATAAAAGAAGGTGCAATTGAAAGATACAACATTCTATATCTTTTACTTTTCACAGGTGCAACTGGTATTGTATTAACAGGTGATATTTTTAATCTATTTGTATTTTTTGAAATTTTATGTATCTCATCTTATGCACTTGTTGCATACAACAGAGATGAAGCAGGCACAGAAGCAGGAATAAAATATTTGATTCAGGGTTCTATTGGCTCGGGATTCATTCTTTTAGGTATAGGTATTCTTTATGGACTTTTTGGCACATTGAATATAGCAGATATTGCTCAAAATATAAGTTCTGTAAATTCTTCTGCACTCTATATTGCAATGGCACTATTTATCACAGGATTTGGAATAGAGGCAGCACTATTTCCTTTAAATGCCTGGCTTCCTGATGCTCATTCCTCTGCCCCATCTTCTATCAGTGCTGTGCTTTCTGGAATGGCTATCCATATTGGAATTTATGCAATGTTCAGAGTGCTTTACACAATATTTGGAATTAGCAATATTTTCAATCTGCTGGTAATAGCAGGGATAGTAACATTATTAATCGGCGAAATGTCAGCTTTCAAACAGACAAACATAAAACGAATGCTTGCATATTCAAGTATAGGTCAAATTGGGATTATTATTTTTGCTTTAAGTATTGGAACAAAAAATGGAATCAGTGCTGGTTTATTTCAGATTGTAACTCATACCTTATCAAAAGCACTGCTCTTTTTGTGTGCTGGGTATATGGTCTATTATACAGGTTCAATGGAATTAGCATCAATGCAGGGGCTGGGGAAAAGGATGCCTGTTGTTTCTTTTTTATTTACAATAGGAGCGTTATCACTTATTGGACTGCCACCTTTTATTGGATTCCCGAGTAAATTATTAATCATCTTATCTGCTTTAAAAGCAGGTGGTATACTATTTTTAATATTAGTAGCTATTCTATTAATTGCCACTATAGTAGAGGGCACATACTTTTTTAAAGTGATTCAGATTTTATATTTTAAAGAATCAGAAAATGCTGAGCGTTTTAAATCTCCTGCAACATTACTTTTTCCTGCATTTATACTTGGAATCTTAATCATTGTTATTGGCATATATCCTGAAATATTAAGCAATATGTTAAATAAATCAGCAAAAGCATTATTTGATAAACTCGCTTATATTAAAACAGTCTTTGGAGGATATTAATGAATTTGCAGTTAATACTGCTTGTAGGATTTGGTGGTGCTATTGTTACTTATTTTGCTGGAAAAGTCTGGAAAGCATTAAGAGAATTGTTTGCTGTGATTTTTTCATTAATTCTTGTTGGTATGATTATCTATGTCTATAACAGATATTCTGATGAGATTTTGAAAATAGGATTTCTCAATTTTAATATTGTTTTCAGATTAAATGCTCTATCCTGGCTATTTGCAATTATGATTTCTGGCATAACATTTCTATCTATTCTGTTTTCATTAAAATACATAAAAGGCAGAGAAAATTTAAATTTCTATTATGCAATGCTACTTCTTGTGAATGCATCTATGCTTGGGATTGTATTTGCAGGTGATTTAATTTCGTTTTACATATTCTGGGAAATAATGAGCTGGTCAACATTTTTGCTTATAAGTTACAATAAAGGCAAAGCATTAAATGCTGGTTTAAAATATATAATTATGTCTCTTGTCGGGTCAATGGCAATACTTATTGGAATAATTTTGCTTTATTTAAAATTTGGGTCTTTTGATATTTCGTTTATTAGTGCAAATATTAATACTGTTTCTACTAAGTATATAATCTATATATCAAGCTTATTCTTTATTGGATTTGGAGTAAAAAGCGCAATAGTGCCATTACATACCTGGCTTCCTGATGCGCATTCAGAAGCTCCTTCTCCTTTTTCTGCCATACTTTCTGGAATCTTAATAAAGATGGGTATCTACGGATTTATAATTATTTTATATATATTTTGGGGAATAAAAATTATTACAACCTTAAATCCAACTTTAAATATTTTTACTATGGTACTCTCTATAATCGGAGCTTTAACTATAGTAATTCCAACCTTTATCGCTCTTCTTCAAAATGATGCTAAAAGACTTTTAGCATGGCATTCAGTTGGACAGATGGGATATATAATTTTGGGAATTTCATTTGGTACAAGTTTAGGTTTAGCTGGTGGTATATTTCATATTATTAACCATGCTTCATTTAAGGCACTGCTTTTTTTAACTGTAGGCGCAGTAGAATATCGAACACAAGGTGTAAGAGACTTAAATTCTTTAGGTGGATTTATAAAAAAAATGCCTGTCACTTTTATCACAGCATTAATAGGTGCTTTGGGAATAATAGGAGTTCCTTTAACAAATGGCTTTGTTTCTAAATGGTTAATTTATAAATCATCAATTTTGGAAGGGCATCCATTTTTAGCTTTTGCTGCTTTAATAGGAACATGGGGAACCATTCTTTCTTTTTACAAATTTATTCATAATATATTTTTAGGACAGCTCCCACGGAAGTATGAAAATATAAAAAAAGCTCCTTTTAGTATGCAGTTGCCTTTAATAATTCTTTCGGTTCTTATTATTCTATTTGGAATATTACCAGGAATTCCGCTTAAAGTTATAAATGCTATTGGAATTTCTTTTGGATTAAAATCTCTAAATGTGACTATCTGGGGAATTGCATCAGATACAGGGACATTAAACACTATAAATATATTTTCTGCTGTTTTAGTTGCCAGTATTGTTGTATGGTTATTTTTCAGAATAGGGAAAAAATCAAAAAAAGTTCCACAGGAGAGCAATTATGCTGCTGGTTCTTACATTCCTGAAGGAAAATATCATTATACTGTGGAATTTTATGGACCATTATACAGAATGATTGCCCCTTATTTAAGAGATGTGATAGATGATTTTTATAACTGGCTTGCGGAACGTATTAAAGTTTTATGTAATGGCATAAGAAAAATTTATACAGGTGATGTTGGAATTTATGTTTTATACATTCTCTTTTTTCTTGCATTATTAATCTTTATCTATTTGAGGCAGGTTTTATGGTAACAAAAATTATTGAAATAATTATATCACCATTAATAGCATTTGTGATTGGCATATTCTTTTTAGGCTTATCGCGAAAAATTATGGCAAGAATACACTGGCGATATGGTCCACCTATTTATCAGCCTGTGATTGATATAATTAAATTATTCTATCAAAAGAGTATATCACACGGATTTATTTTTGATTTAGGGATAATACTTGCACTGGCAGGTTCTATTGTTGTAATACTGTTTATTCCGATCGGGAAAATCACACCTTTAAGCAGTTCTGGTGGATTGCTTGTGATACTCTATCTTATGCTCATAATTCCTCTGGGTATTGCGTTATCAGGTGGTGAAGGTGCTAATCCCAATATCAGTATAGGTATTTCAAGGAAATTTATCTTGTCTCTTGGCTATGAAGTGCCTTTTCTTTTGATACTTCTTACAGTAATGAAACACTATAAAACAATCTCAATTGTTGAAGTAGTGAATATTCAACAGAGCACAAAATGGGCTATATTTTCATCTCCTTTATTTTTATCTGGAATAGCATATTTTCTTATTCTTCCAGCAATGCTTGGAATAAGACCATTTGATATACCAACAGCACCACAGGAAATTGCATCAGGTCCTAAAGTAGAATATGGTGGCAAATATCTGGCATTTATGCTTATTGAGCATTCGTTGCATTTATATATTGGGATTGCTCTTTTTGTTAATCTTCTTTTAGGTGGTGCATCTAATATTATAATCTTTATAATAAAAGTGATTATAGTATTCATTATTGGGTTATTTATTAATGCTGTATTCCCACGATTCAGGATTGAGCAGGCAGTAAAATATTTATGGAGAATACCCACAATATTAGCATTAGCAGGCTTAATTTTGACAATGGTATAAAAAGTGCAAATAACAACAAAATTTTGCGGTTTTCGGGAAATCCCCCATTGTTTCCCCCTGTTTAAAGGGGGATGGGGGGATTTGGAGGTCAGATGTATGGCAGGCTTCAGGGTGAACGAGGTGAACCTTTCAGCCTGCCCATATAGAGACAATAAAAAGAGGTGATAGGCTATGGACAGAACCCAGATAAAGAAATGGCTCAAAGCACCAGATAAGATGGCACAAAAATATTCATTATGGGCTGTGTATTTCTGTACTGGTTGTGGTATTATTGAGGTGCCGCCAGTTATAACAGCCAGATGGGATGCTGAAAGATTTGGTGTTATCCCTGTAGCAACGCCGCGTCAGGCTAATCTGTTTCTGATTACAGGTTATGTTTCATTAAAAACATTAAAAGCAATCATAAGAACATACGAACTTATGCCAGAGCCTAAATACACAGTTGGGTTTGGGTCCTGTCCTATAAATGGTGGTATGTATTGGGATTCATATAATACAATAAAACATCTTGATAAATATATACCAATAGATGGTTGGATTGCAGGCTGTATGCCAAGACCAGAAGCAATATTTATTGCAGTAACACATCTGTGGACTTTGATTGAAAAAGATATGGCAAAAGGATATATAAAGTATAGAGAAAATTATAAATATTATCGCAGGAATCAGGAGAAAGTTTTGGGTAAGCTTGAATGGAAACCATTATTTCCAATTGATTAGAGGAATACTAAAATGAAAATAAAAGAAATTACAAAAATTTTTAATGATGTCTCAGTAAAAATTGAGTCTAATAATAGAATAATTTTAAAAGCACCAAAAGACCAGATTTTGAATATTTTAAGTTTTTTCAAGAACAAAGGATTTGAACATCTATCACTGATTTCCTGCGTGGACTGGATTAAAGAAAAAGAATTTGAGATTGTATATATTTTGACAACTTATACTGAAGAGAATACCCATATAATTTTAAAAACAAGAATTTCACGAAAAAAAGCACAGATTATCAGTATCACCAATCTATTTGAGAATGCTGAACCTTATGAACGAGAAATCCACGAGCTTTTTGGTATAACTTTTGAAGGGAACAAAAGATTAACTCCACTTTTTCTTGAAAGAGAATACAAAATTCCACCTTTTAGAAAAGATTTTGATACACGAAAATATGTTAAGGAATTTTTTGGTTCTATACCACCTGTGCCACCAGTAAAGGAGAAGAAAAAATGAATAAAAAGCGTGAATTGGAACTAATTTTTGGACCACAGCATCTTGGAATGGTAGGAAATTTCAGTATTAAACTAAATGTAGAAGGCGATAAAATTCTAAAAGCAGAGAGTGTGCCGGGTTATCTACATCGCGGATTTGAAAAATTAATGGAATACAGGAGTTGGATACAGAATTTTCCTATGGTTTGCAGAATAAATGTAATAGAACCAGATTCAATGGAGATGGTGTATGCTATGGCAGTAGAAAAACTGGCTGGTATAGAAGTGCCACAGAAAGCAAATTATATAAGGATGATAGTGCTTGAACTTGCACGATTGTCATCACATCTTTTTGGGTGCTGGGCTTATGCTAATATGCTCGGGTTTGATACTGTTGCACAATGGGCAATGTATCACAGGGATTTGATTTTAGATTTATTTGAAGAATTAACAGGTGCAAGAGTGTATCATATATATATTTTACCGGGTGGTGTGAGACGCGATTTCCCAAAAGGATTTAAAAACAAAATTTTAAATACATTACATTCAATTGGTGGGCATATACCTGATTATGATGCTACATTTTTTAATAATAAACTATTCTACAAGCGAGCCAAAGGTATTGGAAAAATCTCTTTAGAAGATGCTAAAAAGATGGGTGCAACTGGTCAAATTCTAAGAGCATTGGGAATGAAATATGATATTAGAAAAATTGAACCTTATGCATTTTATAACAAAATAGATTTTGAGGTTCCAACAAGAACAGATGGTGATGCATATTCACGAGTCTGGGTTATACGCGATGAGATGATTCAAAGTGTGCATATTATAATGCAATGTCTGGAGATGATGCAGGAGAAAGGTGAAGTATGGAACAGGCTGCCGAACCCATTCAAATGGAGAATCCCTGCAGGTGAAACCTATGTCAGGGTAGAATCTTCGCGTGGTGAATTAGGGCTTTATCTTGTAAGCAATGGTGAGGATAAGCCATATAGAGTCCATTTCAGGACACCATCCTATCCGCACGGATTAGTTATTTTGGAGAAATTACTCAAAAATGCTAATATCGCGGATGTGGGCAATATAATGATAAGTCTGTATGTTGTTGCACCAGAGATTGATAGGTGAAATGCTAATACAGGTATAAAATTTTCTCATTTTCGCATCATATTTAATAGCCGGGACTTAAGGGTCGGCTACTGGATAAATGTAAAAACACACCTTTAGGTGTGTTCATTTAGAAAATCAACAGGTCTAAAGACCTGTTTTTACATTGTAATAAAAAAATCTGGAGGCAAAACTGATGTCAAAGTCAAGTATTCTTAGCCCATTTAATGCAATTAAATTTCTTTTTAAAAAACCAAAGACTTTGAGATACCCATTTGAACCCAAGGAACCAGCATCACGATACAGAGGATTTCATCTTAATGATTGGGAAAAATGCACAGGTTGTGGTAATTGCGCTGATATCTGTCCTAATCAGGCTATTACAATGATAAAAATCCCCGGATTGAAAACCAAACCGGGTGAGAAAAACGAACGACCACAGATTGATTATGGAAGATGTTGTTTCTGCGGATTATGTGTGGATATCTGCCCTGCCGGGTCATTGAAACTTTCGCGTGATTATTTTCATATACATTTTGATACAAAAACATTTGTTTTCATACCAAAAGATGAAAAAACAGATAAAGAACATTTTCTGCCAGAAAAAAAATATTCAATATTTCAGGCATCACTTACACATAGAAAAGCAGATTATGAAGGGTTCACTTCTGATTTGAAATACACATTATTTGAACCTGAGCGTGTGCCTATGCCTATGATTAAACCAAAAGAACGAAGTTTATCCTTCATAGAGTTTGTTTTGGGTTATTCAAAACAGCAAGCAAAAAAAGAGGCAGAACGGTGTCTGGAATGTGGATTATGTGAGGATGCCTGTCCTGCTCATCTAAAAATCACTGATTATATAAAAGCAATCTATAATGATGAACCTGAGGAATCTTTAAGAAAAATTTTTGAAGACAACCCATTACCCGCTATATGCGGAAGAATATGTATGAAACATTGTGAAGCTGCCTGCTCCTTGAATATAAGAGGCGAAGCTGTTGCAATTAGATGGCTTAAACGATATACTGCTGATACAATAAAAGATTATGAGAAAGCATTATTATTAAAACCAGCAAAACTAACAGGCAAAAAAGTTGCAATCATAGGTGCAGGACCAAGTGGGCTGGCATTGGCATATTTCCTAATATTGAAGGGATATAAACCTGTAATATTTGAGTCACTACCTTTCGCAGGTGGAATGATAAGAATAGGACCACCCTCTTATAGATTACCTGTGGAAGCAATTGATAAAGATGTAGAGTATTTAAAGAAATTAGGTGTCCAGTTCAAATTTAGAACAGAAGTAGGAAAAGATATCACATTCAAATCCTTATTAAGGAAATATGATGCTGTATATATGAGTGTGGGACTTCATAAACCATTCAAGATTGGAGTCCCGAACGAAGAGAAAACCATCCCAGCAATAGAATTTCTAAAGAATGTGAAATTAAAAATAAAAGTAAAAGTAGGTAAAAAAATAATTGTAATAGGTGGTGGAAATGTAGCAATGGATGCAGCAAGGACCTGTATAAGATTACAGAATATGCAATATGGGTATAAAAAGGCAGTAGTTCAGGTAATCTCGTTAGAGAGATGGGATGAGATGCCAGCAACAGATGAAGAAAAAATAGAAGCCAGAGAAGAGGGTATCATCTTTACACCCGGCTGGGGTGTAAAAGAAATTAAAATTGCAAAAGGCAAAATAACAGGAATTGCGGTAAAAAAAGTAAAATCTGTTTTTGATGAAAAAGGAAGATTCAACCCAACATTTAATGAGAATATTACTAAAGAATTTAATTGTGATATGATAATAGAGGCAATAGGACAGACCTATGATTTAACATTTGTTCCAAAAGATTTGTTAAAGAAGCTAAAATTTACTGAAAGAAGAAAAATAAAAGTTGATAAAAACGGAATGACAACAATCCCAAAACTATTTGCAGGTGGTGATATTGTTAATACAAATCTTGACACAGTAACAGCCATAGCAGATGCCAAAATAGCAGCAGAAGGCATCCATAAATTTTTAAGCAAATAAATTTTTTCCTTTTAAAAATTTGAGACAGCGGTTTATTTTATTAAAAGAACAATTTAATCCTGCATAACATCTTCCCCATATATAGTATCTCCTATTTTTTGTTTTGCATTCTTCTCTAAATATTCTATACTTTCATATAACATCTCTTCTGAGCACTTAGTGCCGTGAACTGCGCACCGAGTTAATAAAGTTTTGCACCATCCTTAGCCCAATATAATATTTTTATTTTGCTTAATTTTTGGATCGCTTTTTCCTATAATTAAAAGCAATGATTGACTTTAAAGTAAAATTTTGTATTTTAATTGACAA
>CAZSCZ010000099.1:0-8868 GCA_964605455.1 uncultured Spirochaetia bacterium | reverse complement strand
GTTGAAGACAGCAAAGGCAATGTAAGATACATAAAATTTGCAATTCAACGCTAAACGGTTGAAACCGGGGACGGTGCACAACTTTATAAACCAATATACCTAAAGGTGTAAAAGTATGTTTTTACAAATTGCATCTTGTTAATGTATATATAAAAATAAAATTTTATTTTATATAATTTTTGATATAAAAACAACTATTAAGATATTTTTTTTAACACTCTTATTTTTATTGACAATAAAATTTGATTTTATAAATTTTAAAAGATAAGAAAATAAGTATAACAGATGGAGATGAAAAATGAACAATTTTGCAACATTATTAGAAAGTGAAATGAAGCAAGCGATATTAAAGCAGGATGAGAATGCGATAAAGAGGGTATCATTAATAGTAGCAGAGAAGATAGAGAAAGTAGAAGATATAGAAGAAACACAAGCAGATATAAGGAGTGATATAAAAGTAATAGCTGAAGTGATGAAAAAGGGATTTGAAGATATGAACAGGCGATTTAATATGATATTTGCGTTTATGAGTTTAGGATTTACAATAATTACAGGGATAATTGTGTTGTTCAAATTTTTGAGATAAAACTATATAGAAGAAGTATTTTACTTATTCAATAATTTCTATGTGGCATTGTTTTTGCGTTACTTACCCAAATTAATTCTTGACATTTGATTTTTAAAGTATTTTTTAGTTTTGAAGGTTATAGGCAGTTTTTACAAGGAGATGAGAAATGAACAATTTTGCAACATTATTAGAGAGTGAAATGAAGCAAGCGATATTAAAGCAGGATGAGAATGCGATAAAGAGGGTATCATTAATAGTAGCAGAGAAGATAGAGAAAGTAGAAGATATAGAAGAAACACAAGCAGATATAAGGAGTGATATAAAAGTAATAGCCGAAGTGATGAAAAAGGGATTTGAAGATATGAACCAAAGATTTGAGGATATGAACAGGCGATTTAATATGATATTTGCGTTTATGAGCTTAGGATTTACAATAATCACAGGGATAATTGTGTTATTCAAATTTTTGAGATAAAACTATATAGAAGAAGTATTTTACTTCTATGTGGCATTATTTCTGCGTTACTTACTCAAATTAATTCTTGACATTTGATTTTTAAAGTATTTTTTTAATTTTAAAGGTTACAGGCAGTTTTTATAAGGAGGAAAACATATGGTAGATTTCATTGAGATCAGATGGCATGGTAGAGGGGGGCAAGGCGCAAAATCTGCATCGCAAATTTTAGCAGAATCATTGCTTCATATAGGTAAATTTGCTCAATCTTTTCCTGAATATGGTGCTGAAAGGTAGGGTGCACCAATGAGTGCATTTAATCGGATAGGAGAAAAGCCTATAACTATTTATGCTTCAGTAGAAAATCCTGATATAGTTGTTGTGATTGATTCAACACTTCTTTCAACTGTGAATGTAACAGAGGGGCTAAAAAAAGACGGTATTTTGTTAATAAATTCACAAAGTTCACCTGAGGAAATAAAAAGAAGATATGGATATAGAGATTTTAAAATTTATACAGTAAGTGCGAGTCGTATTTCGTTTGAGGAAATTGGAAGAGATATGCCTAATACACCAATTCTTGGTGCACTTGCAAAAGTATCTGGTATAATTGAATTGGAAGAGTTGCGGCAAAGATTTAAGGAACATTTTATTGAAAAGTTAGGCAAAGAGATAGTAGAAAAAAATTTAAGAGCAATGGAAAGAGGATATAAGGAGGTAATGAAATGAAAGCAAAATTAAAAGGGTGGAAAGAGATGCCAATTGGTGGAGTAATTGATGAGCCTGGAAATGCTAAGGCATATAAAACAGGTGGATGGCGTTCAATGAGACCTATACTTGATAAAGAAAAATGTATTAATTGTTATTTTTGCTGGTTTTATTGTCCGGATAATTCAGTTATTGTTGAAAATGGCGATGTAAAAGGAGTAAATCTTGATTATTGTAAAGGATGTGGTATTTGTGCGGCTGTGTGTCCTAAAAATGCTATAACAATGGAAGAAGAAACGAAATTTTTAAAGGAGTAAGAAACAGGAGGTTAAAGATGGGAAAAAAAGTAGCCTTAACAGGTGATATGGCGGCAGCTGAGGCAATGCGCCAAATAAACCCTGATGTTGTGGCAGCTTACCCTATTACGCCACAAACTGAAATTATGATGAATTTTGCGCAGTTTAAAGCTAATGGTCTCGTAGATACAGAATTGGTAAGAGTTGAGAGTGAACATTCTGCAATGAGTGCTTGTGTAGGGTCAGCAGCTGGTGGTGCAAGAACAATGACAGCTACTTCTGCAAATGGTTTGGCTCTTATGCATGAAGTTGTTTATATAGCAGCTTCTTCACGATTGCCTATTGTAATGGCTGTAGTAAATAGAGCCCTTTCAGCTCCAATTAATATTCATTGTGACCATTCTGATACAATGGCTGAAAGAGATTCTGGCTGGATCCAAATATTTTCACAGAATCCACAAGAAGTATATGACCATATTTTCCTTGCATTAAAACTTGCAGAACATCATGATGTTCTTTTGCCTGTAATGGTAAATCAAGATGGATTTATTACTTCACATGGAGTTGAACCTGTGGAATTACTTGATGATGAGGTGATAAAAAATTTTATCGGAGAGTATATTCCTAAATATCCATTGTTAGATATTGATAATCCTATAACTTATGGGCCACTTGATTTATATGATTATTATTTTGAACATAAGCGTCAGCAGGTTGAGGCAATGGAAAATGCGCTGAAAGTATATCCAAAAGTGGCAGAGGAGTTAAGTAAAATTACAAACAGAAAATATCCTATGATTGAGAAGTATAATATAGAAGATGCAGATTACATTATAGTAACAATGTCTTCTGCTGCAGGTACAACAAAATATGTTGTGGAAAAATTAAGGGAGCAAGGTAAAAAGGTTGGTCTGTTGAAGATAAGACTTTTTAGACCATTTCCAATAGATGAGGTAGCTCAAACACTTGCAGGGAAAAAAGCTGTAGCAGTGCTTGATAGGTCGGCTTCATTTGGTAGTTTCCCACCACTTGCAGAAGAGATCAAAAATTCTTGTTATGATTTAGAGAATAGGCCACCTATTTATTCATTCATTTTTGGACTTGGTGGGAGAGACCTATTACCTGCACATATTGAATATGTATTTCAAGGGCTAATGGAAAATAAATTTGATACAAAGAGGATAGAATATCTTGGAGTAAGAGAATAGGAGGTATTAAGATGGCATTTCTTTTAAAAGACCTTTTAAATAAGCCTGAAACAATTACATCTGGTCATAGATTATGTCCTGGTTGTGCTGCACCTATAATTGCAAAGCATGTGCTTATGTCTACAGATTATCCAGTAGTAGTGGCAAATGCAACTGGATGTCTTGAAGTATCAACAACAATTTATCCATACACAGCGTGGAATATACCTTGGATACACAATGCATTTGAAAATGCTGCTGCAACTATTGCAGGAGTTGAATCTGCATATAAAGCATTATCAAAAAAGGGTAAAATAAATAGAAAGATCAAATTTATTGCATTTGGTGGCGATGGGGGAACTTATGATATAGGTATTCAGGCTCTATCTGGTGCACTTGAAAGAGGGCATGATATAGTATATGTCTGTTATGATAATGAAGGATATATGAATACAGGCGCTCAGCGTTCAGGTGCTACCCCTAAAGGTGCCAGCACAACTACAGAACCTGCTGGAAAAGTAAGTTATGGTAAAAAAATGAGACGGAAAGATTTAACTGCTATAGCAGCTGCACATCATATTCCTTATGCTGCTCAGGCATCGTTGAGTCATTGGCAGGATTTAATGCAAAAAGCAAAAAAAGCTATTGAAGTTGATGGACCAGCTTTTTTAAATGTTCTTTCACCCTGCGTAAGATTCTGGCGGATTCCAATGAATAAAACAATTGAAATTTCAAAACTTGCTGTTGAAACAAATTTTTGGCCCTTATTTGAGGTTGAAAATGGAAAATGGAAATTAAATTTTAAACCAAGAGAGCGAAAACCTATAATTGAATGGATAAAAGCTCAGGGTAGATATAAACATCTATTAAAGGATGAAAATAGAGCTGTTATAGACGAGATTCAAAAAGAGATTGATGAGTATTTCGCCTGGCTTGAAAAAATGTGTAGTGAATAAGATATATGGAAATAAAATTTTCAACTAAGATTGATAAATTACCACCATATCTGTTTGCTGAAATTGATAAGCTCAGAACTAAAATTAGAGCAGAAGGAAGAGAGATAATAAGTCTTGGTATTGGAGACCCCGACAGACCAACTCCATCTGTAATAATAGATGCATTAAAAAAAGCTTCAGAATTAGGAGAAAATCATCACTACCCTTCTTATGAAGGATTATTTGAATTAAGAGAAGAAATAGGAAAATGGTTCAATAAACGATATAATATTAACTTCAATCCAGAGACAGAAATACTGACAGTTATTGGCTCGAAAGAAGGTATAGGTCATTTACCATTTGCGTTTGTTGAGCGAGATGATATTGTGCTTATTCCTGATCCAGCATATCCGGTCTATCGTGCAGGAACAACATTTGCTGAGGGAATTCCATATTTTATGCCATTACTTGAAGAGAATAATTTCCTTCCGGATTTAGATAAAGTCCCTATTGATATTAGAAACAAGGCAAAATTGATGTTTATTAATTATCCCAATAATCCTACAACAGCAAAAGCAACAAAAGAATTTTTTGAGAAAGTTGTAGATTTTGCTGATAAATATAACATTATTGTGGTGCATGATGCAGCATATAACGAAATATACTTTAATGAGCCACCACTTTCATTTTTTCAGGTTCGTGGAGCAAAGGAAGTAGGAATTGAATTTCATTCTTTTTCCAAAACTTATAATATGACAGGTTGGAGAATTGGTTTTGCTGTAGGAAATGAGAAGATAATAAAAGGCTTGGGAAATATAAAAAGCAATCTTGATTCAGGTATTTTTCATCCTATTCAGTATGCTGCAATTGCAGCTATTAGGAGTTATGACGAGATACGCGCGAAAAATTGTGAATTATATAAACGAAGATGCGAGTTAGTGTTAAAACATCTTGACGATTTGGGATGGAAATATTTTAAGCCAGACGCTACTTTTTATGTATGGGTAAAGTGTATTAATGGATATGATTCCAAAAGAATGGCACAAAAACTTCTTCAAGAGGAGGGAATTGTTGTTACACCTGGGGTTGGATTTGGCAATTATGGCGAAGGTTATATAAGAGTTGCACTTACAGTTGATGAGAAAGTTCTTGAAAAAGTTTTTATGAAAATAGAAAATATAAAATGGTAGAGAATAAAAAATCTACTCAACATATAGTATATCTCTCGCTCGGAAGTAATGTAGGGGAACGTGAGAAAAATATAATCAATGCTTTGAGGCTTCTAAAATTGAAGGGAATTGAATTAACAAGGTTATCTTCATTATATGAAACTGAACCTGTTGGAATGGAAGACCAGCCTCTATTTTATAATATGGTTATGCAAGGAACCTCGCCGTATGGTCCAGAAAAATTGTTAAAAGTTATAAAAGAAATTGAATTAGAAATTGGAAGAGTATGGACCCAAAAATGGGGACCCAGGGCAATTGATATTGATATTTTATTTTTTAATGACCAAATAATTAATAGAGACGAGCTTATTATTCCTCATCCAGAATTACATAAAAGAGATTTTGTTTTAATTCCAATGGCAGAGATTGAACCTGAGTTTGTTCATCCTATTTTAAAAAAAACAATTGAAGAAATTTTAAATTTGCCCCATCAGCGAAAAAAAGTTGTTTGGGTTAAATTTTTAGGTGCAATATAAGGAGAAATTCCTATGAAATATATTAGCTGCTTAAAAGAAAAAAAAGCTAAACACGAAAAAATTGTAATGCTTACAGCTTATGATGTTATAACTGCAAAGATTCTTGACAAAATTGGGATAGATGTTATCCTTGTGGGAGATTCTTATGGTATGGTAAAGCTGGGATATGAAAATACTTTGCCTGTTACTATGGATGAAATGCTGATTATTACAAAAGCTGTGTCTCGCGGAGTAAATGAGTCAATAATTATAGCAGATATGCCTTTTCTTTCTTTTCATATATCTAATGATGATGCAGTAAGAAATGCTGGAATTTTTCTTAAAGAGACAAAAGCACAAGGTGTAAAAATAGAATCCTATGAAGGTAATCTTGAATTGATAAAAAAGATAATAAAAGCCGATATCCCTGTTATGGGTCATATAGGCATTACTCCACAATCAATTTACAGATTAGGTGGGTATAAGATTCAGGGAAAGACAGCAGAATCTGCAAAAAAACTTTTTAATCTTGCAAAAAATCTTGAAGATATTGGTTGTTTTGCAATTGTGCTTGAAGGGATAGTATCTGAAGTTTCGCAAAAAATTACAGAGTCATTAAAAATACCAACAATTGGGATTGGAGCAGGCCCTTATTGTGATGGCCAGGTGTTGGTAATAGATGACCTCTTAGGATTAAACCCAGATTTTATTCCTAAACATACTAAAAGATATGCAGATTTATATAATATGATAAGAGAATCTGTTTTGAATTTTAAAAAAGATGTTGTTTCAGGAAAGTTTCCAGAGGAAGTAAATTATTCAAAAATGGCTCCTGAAGAACTTAAAAAATTTAAAGGCTCAAGTTAATTTAAAGAAACTAAATTGTTATAACCGATAATATAAATGATGAGATTAAAAAATTTATTATTGGTAATGTTACTCATATTATCTTCCTGCGCAGTGAAAAATATCTCGCGAATAAATGTGCCACATACTATTTTAAATTTAAAAGATAATTTTAATCTTATTTCAACTGAAAGGAATAGAAATTTCTTAATTCAAGAAATTTTATACAGAGATAGGTATGGTAGAATAATTCAAAGATATAATTCTCATTATGGCTATTGGTATCGGATAAGAAGAGGGGATTGTTTGTTTCGGATTGCGCGAAGAAATAATATTTCTATTAGATTATTAGCAAGAGTGAATAAAATTTCATCAAGAGCAAGATTACGCTGGCGTGATTATCTTTTTATTCCTGTAGGAAGGAAGTATATTAAAAGATATACAAAAAAAATAGAAATAAAGTTTAATGCAGGTAGGTTTATATGGCCATTATGGGGACGAATAACATCAAAATTTGGATTAAGGCATAGAAAATTCCATAAAGGAGTGGACATTGCAGCACCTTTGGGAACAAAAATTGTTGCAGCTGATAATGGAAAAGTAATATTTTCTGGAAGAAGGAGAAGATATGGATATGTGATTATTATAAATCATAATGATAATTTTCAGACGCGATATGCACATTTATCCAAGCCACTGGTAAGTAGTGGTGAATATGTAAAAAAAGGTCAGGTGATAGGATTTGTAGGGAAGACAGGCAGGGCAACAGGATACCATTTGCATTTTGAGATAAGAATAATGGGTGCACCTGTTGACCCACTTCTTTATCTTCCTAATACTCCAAATGAATTAGTAAAAATTTATTCTGAAGAAGGGTGTAGAGGACTTAGACCTTAATTTTTAAATTTTTTTGTTGGTCTGTTTAAAAATTTAGTGAGTAAAAATGAAGCATCATTAATTTTTGGTTTTCAGTACAATAATCCATTTTACAGGATATAAATGAGAGATAGGTGCAAGTCAATTAGCGTAAATTTAAGCGCTCTAAAAAGTCACCATTTCGGAAGTAATGGGCTTTTTTAGCCTGAAACAGGATAGATTACCGCTCCTATCTTTCGTATGAATAAGTTTACCTCTGTGCCCATTTCTTGATTTTAAAATATTAAATTTATATGTTTACATATTGTATTGAAAATATTATCATACAACCTGAAGATGCCTTATTTAAGATTTTTTCGGTATTTGACTATGAATTTAAATCAAAGAAATTAATATTTAAATAATATGGATATGAAAACTGTGGTGAGATAGTTTTCGTTAATGGTATAAGAATCAAAGATAGTAGAAAAGTATGTATTCCTTATTTTAAATATGAGAGGGAAAGGTTATGGATATATATTTTGCGCCGATAATTTTTTTCTTTATATCATTTATTTTTTCAATGCTTGGGATGGGTGGTTCTCAGCTTTATATTCCCATTCTTTTCTGGCTGGGGATGGATTTTAAATCACAAGCCATTCCATTGGGAATGCTACTTAATGTTGTTAATTCTTCATCTGCTGCATTTACATACGCAAGACGAAAACTTATTGAATGGAGAACTGCATTACCGTTTGGAATCTTTATGATAATTTTTGCACCTCTTGGCACACTGGTAAATACCAATTTGCCAACAAAACCTGTAATTTTAATTTTTGCAATCTTTACAGGCACAGCAGCAATTTTGATGCTTTCAGGCTGGAAGCCTGAAAAAGGCAAACTATCTTCAAAAAAAAGAATTATTGTGGGAATAACAGCAGGTAGCATTCTTGGATTTTTCGCTGGTTTGATTGGCAGAGGTGGTGGCAGTTTTGTTGTGCCACTGCTTTATATTGCAGGACTTGCACCTAAAATAGCTGCTGCAACCTCAAGCGTAGTGGTAACTTTTTCAGGAACTTCAAGCTTTGTCTCACATATTTTGTTCTCTGCTAAACCAAACTGGTTAATCTGGCTCCTATGTCTTATCTCAGTATTTACAGGAAGTCAAATCGGGTCAAGATTGATGGCATATAAACTTAAATCAAAATCTGTAAAAATAGTATTTGGATGCGTCCTTTTGATGGTATCAGCAATTTTGATTATAAAAGATGTTTTAAGGTAGAGGGACGGTGCACAACTTTATTAACTTTATTAACTTTATTAATAATTTTTCAA
>CAZSCZ010000098.1:0-8960 GCA_964605455.1 uncultured Spirochaetia bacterium | reverse complement strand
CCAGGGACTTACAGAATTTTTACCTGTTAGTAGCTCAGGACATCTTTTATTTATTCAATCTATAACGAATTTTAAAGGTCCAAACCTTTTTGTAGATGTGATACTACATATTGGAACTTTCCTTGTTGTAATAATTTTTTATTTTAAAGATATAAAAAATATTTTAGAGAATTTTTTGTCATCACCGTTTAAACTTGAAAATAAGGAAACAAAATTAGGATGGCTTATAATTGTAGCCAATATTCCGACCGCAATTATTGGAATAATTATAAAAAAATTTTTTCCTGATATATTTGAATCTTTGAAACTTTTAATATTTACATGGGGATTTACAGGAATAATCCTTATACTTTCAGATAGGCTAAAACTACCTAAAAAAGATATTTATTCAATCAATTGGACAGAATCTATTTTAATTGGAATTGCGCAAGGAGTAGCAGTTTTACCTGGTATATCACGAGCAGGAATAACAATAATTTGTGGATTATTTTTATCAATTAAACGCGAAGATGCAGCTAAATTTTCTTTTCTTTTAAGTATCCCCGCTATTTTCGGTGCACTTTTGATTGAACTATTCTCTTTAAATTCATTGCCAGAATCTCTCTCTTTTTTAAATTTAGCCTCTGGTTTTCTATCATCATTATTTTTTGGTGTTGTTGGTATTTTTGTGTTATTAAAATTTTTGAAAAATGCAAAATTTAAATATTTTGGAATATACCTATTTATGCTTGTATTAATTATTATAGTAAACATTATAAAAAAAAATGAACTTCTCTAATAAACATAATTGATGAACTACAATTTTTTAGTCAGAAATTTCTTTAAAGAAATAAAACCGGGCGAATTCCCCATTTTTTTATAATTTTCCTCAGTTGTAATAATAGAAATATTTTTAAACATATGTAATTTATATGAAAGCAAAGTATTTAAAGCATGTGTGGTTGCTCCATCAATCACAGTATGACTATTTAAACTTAAAACTATTTTCTCTTCAGGTGTTACTTTTTTTATTTTTGGTAAATCTTCTACGAAAAATTTTTCCAACTTTTTATTTACATCTTGAATAGTATTATTAACATAATATCCGACAATATATACTATATCAGGTTTATATTCATTAAATTTTGGATTGTTTTCTATATTATATATCTTTCCATCAATATATAATCTTGCATTAGAAATTTTATACATTATTTTAGCAGGTTCAAAGTTTCCTTTTATAATAGGCGTCTGATTCTTGGTTTTTTCTTTATGCATTAACGTTTCTTTTCTTTCAAGTATTTTATCCAGAATTTTTTCAAACTTCTCTGCAGGCTTGACTACATCATTGGTGTTATCAATAATTAAATAATCAAAATAAAATATTTTTTTTGCTTCTATAGGATTTTTGATGTAATAATCTAAAAAAGAGTTTATTGTTGGATTTGTTGTTTTTACTGTTTTGAAAATCATATGTGGACAATCTTTAAAAATTTCCAGCTCCTTTATATCTTTAGGTTTTCCAATGAATATCATATTAATATTATTAGCAATATTAAAGTTACTTGATTTAGTAAATATTACACTTGAAATTAAAAAAGTTCGTAAAAGTTTCTTGTTGTCTGGGTCTAATGACTTTTCCAGTCCGAGGTCAATCTTGTAATCCAAAATAAGAGCAAGTGGTGGGCAGTTATATGTTTTTATGAAATCACTATATGCCTCTCTTATAAAGAATGTCTTTTTTACGACTTTAATTTGTGTTTTTATTAAATTTAAATCAGATAATGCAGGGATATTTTCTTCAATAGAGCAATTTTTTTTCTTTATAATAATATTGGAAAGTGCTTGATAAAGCCTTCTGTTTTCTGTTATAATGACTATTTTATTATTTTTATCATTCATATTATTAATATAATACTACCCAGATTGAAACACTATATTTAGAAGTTGAAGATAATATAACATTTTAAAATTGATTTGTCAATTAAAAAAGTCTTTTTTCTTTACCATTTTTTATAATTACTGGTATTGAAATTACAGTATTAGTATTATTTATTGTAAGACTTGCGCCAAATAGATATTTTCCATCTTTTAAAAAGCCATTTGAATAATTATCATATATTGCATTGAATGAAATCACATTTTCCTTGTTAAGCATAAATTCTGATTTTTTAATTATAATTTTGTTTTGATTTATAAGTTCCAGGGTCTTTCGCTGGGGATAAACCCATTTTCTCCATATTGTCTCGCCGTCCTGCTTTTTTATGAAAAATTTTACCTGTCCTGAACCTCCTATTACAAGTTTCCGCGGCTTTTTGGTTTCAATACTTAAGTTTAATATATATCCCATATTTTCCTTTAATCCCATATATTTAAATCTTAATTTAAACCCCTTTACTTCTGCAGATTTTACTACTAACACATAGTTTGTAATATAAATTATTACAAAGAAAATCACAATAAAATCAATTAAGGTGATTATAAAAGTTCGTTTTCTTATTTTTTTTATTCTATCTGTAGCCATCTAAATGCCTCGTGGATATTTTCTATTATATCAGAAGCAGTAAGAGAAAAACTTCCTTTTGCTTTATAAGCTATATTTCCTGCGATTGAATGGAGATATACACCTAAAATTGCAGAATGAAAGATTGATTTATTATTTTGCTTAATATTTTGTGATAAAATTCCAGATATTATTCCTGTTAGTACATCACCACTTCCAGCAGTTGCCATACCTTCATTTCCTGTATTACATATATAAGTCTCTTCTTCTGGTGATGTTATTATAGTTTCAGATGATTTTAATACTACAATACAATTTTTACTTCTTGCAAACTCCTGTGCAACTTTTATTCTATTTTTAATAACATCTTTTATGGCAATTTTAGTAAGTCTTGCCATTTCACCAATATGTGGTGTTAAAACAAATTGGCTTTTTTTATTTTCAAGTAATTTTGGTAATTCCGCTACTATATTTAAAGCATCAGCATCAAGAACAAAAATTTTATTTTCAAATTTAAGGAGTTTTGATAAAAATTCCTTTACATAAGGTTCTGTTGTAATTCCACATCCTGTAGCAATAATATCAACTTTTTCTATTAAAGGCATTACTTTTTTTATTGCTTCATCTATATTTTTAAGATTAACAGGCAGAGTCATTACTTCAATCATAGCAGATTCAAGGATGGGATTTATTTCAGATGGACAAATAGTTGTGACCATTCCAGCTCCTACTTTAAGCGCAGACTTTGATGCCATAATTGCTGCGCCAGTTTTTCCCACTGAACCAGCAAAAAATAGTATATGACCAAAATCACCCTTATGAGCATCCAATGCACGACGCGGTAGATACTTTATTGCTTTTTCCTTTGTGAGTAAATTTAATTTAATATTTTTATTATCATAAAGAACAGAATTCGGGAATCCTATATTGATGATTTTTAATTCTCCAATATATTTCCTCGCAGGTGAAAGAACCTGAGAAATTTTTGGTAATCCAAATGTAATGGTCTTGTTTGCATTAATTACTGGTAAGATTACATCTGGTGTATCTGTAAAAATTCCAGTTGGCATATCAATTGAGATAATATACTTCTTAAGGGAATTAATATACTCTACAATATTTTTAAAATTTTCTCTTAATGGTGAATTAATTCCTGTCCCAAGAATTGCATCTATAATAATATCACAATTTTGGAGCAACTTTTTATTTTTTTGAAAATTAGACTCTGTATTGATGTTTATAAATTTTATACCTATTTTTTTACATATATCATAATTTATTTTAGCAGAATGTGTAAGTTTTTCTTCATTACCTGCAAAAAATATTGTAATATTATATTTATTTATAAAAAGGTGTCTTGCGCATACAAATCCATCCCCTCCATTATTTCCACTTCCAGTGATCACTCCAATACCATAACTTGTTGGAAATTGAGTCATAATTTCTTCTGCCACACTTCTACCAGCGTTCTCCATTAAAACAATTTCAGGAATGCCATAATCTTCAATAGCAGATTTGTCAATATTTCGCATCTGTTCAGCTGTTACGAGCTTCATTTTAATTTACTCCCATACAACTATGTTAAAACAATTGTGACTTAAATTAATTCCAGTTATTATATCATTTTTTTGGACTTTTATATTAAACCACTTTGCTTCAGACCGTCTTAGTTTTAAATTTTTGATTAAAACTACTTTGCCTTTTAAATTTAGAAGCCTTAAAACAATTTTTTCATATTTTTTAGATTTTTCATCTGTTTTCCATAGATAAATAATATCTGAATTATTAAGCAAAATAAAATTATATTCTTCATTTTTTAAAGAAAAGAGTCTTTCAATTTTGCCAGAAAATGAAATCTTATAAAAATCAGTCTTAATAAACTGGTATTTGTTTTTGTAAAAACTAACACCAGCAATTATAAAATCTCCTGTAAAACTGTGGTCAACATTTTCTATAACAGCTTTTTCATCTTTTGGTATTTTTATATTACTTAAAAGTGAAGATGAAGTAAATAGTCCTATTATTTTATCTGGTGAGGAAAATTTGTATATTTTCCATTCATTCTCTCTTTTTTCAACTACAAATAGGTTATCATTTATATCAACAGAGAAATGGTCCAACTCTTCAAATGGATAAATATTCCCTTCTTTAGAAATCTTTTTCCCATATATTTCAAGTGGTTTGCCCCGGCTATCAAATTTCAAAATTATTGAATATGCATTATATCTATGTTCTTCTGTAATTGAGCTAAGCACATTTTCAACAAAGATGTTATTTTTATTATCAATGTATATCTGTCCAGGTTCAACAAATTTAAATAAATCATTGTTGAATTTCAGTCCAGAAAAATTTGTATTAAACAGATTGATTTCTGATATTTTTTCTTCTTGGTACTTTTCTCCGAATTTAAGAATAATTTTATCCTTTTTACCCACCTTTAATACCCGAAAATTAAATATATCTACAAGATAAAGAAATTTATCTTTTATAAAATATTCTGATGGAATTTCAAAGAAATAATCTGATGTTTGAATTATCTTTATATTATTAATATCTTTTCCTATGGAAAGAGAAAATTCAATATGTGGGGTAAGATTTTTTGTTTTAAATCGGGCACATCCAAGACAAAAGAGAAATAACAGAATAAATAAGTTTAGAAATTTTTTCATTAATATAAATTATAACAAAGTGCAAAGTAAAAGTCAATTAAAATTGGGACTACTCCAATGAGACACTTTTTATATGTTGTATTTCTTCGTTTAATATTTTTGCTCCAAGTGAAATAACAAGAGGAGTAAGGTCTGTAAAAAAATATAAGATTTTGCCTCTTCTGTTTCTTTTTGCTTCAAGTTTATTTGAATTAATTATATTTTTCACTTCCATTGCTACAGCTTCACCTGAATTAATGAGAGTTATATTTTTCATAACTTTTTTTATTACAGGAATTAACATTGGATAATGAGTACAGCCTAAAATTAATGTATCAATCTTTTTCTTTTTCAATTCATCGAGATACTTATGAGCAATTAAAAGACTTATTTTATTATTGAACCATCCCTCTTCAACCAGAGGCACAAAGAGTGGACAGGCTTTATCAAAAACTTTTATTTTTTTATTTTTTTTAATTAAGTTTGTATATGCTTGTGAGCTTATGGTGGCTTTTGTTCCAATTATTCCTATTTTTTTATTTTTTGTGCAAGAGAGTGCAAGATTAACACCTGGTTCAATCACACCTACAATAGGGATTTTATAATAACGCTTTAAATTTTGTAACGAATTTGAGGATACTGTATTACAGGCAACAACAATTAATTTTACATTTTTTTGTAAAAGAAAATCTATAATTTGAATTGCGTATTTTGTAACAGTTTTTTTAGATTTTGGTCCATAAGGGACTCTTGCAGTATCTCCAAAATAGATAAAATCTTCGTATGGAAGATTTTTTCTTAATTCTTTTAGAACCGTTAAGCCACCAATACCAGAATCAAAAACACCTATTGGTCTATTATCCATTCACTAACCATTATTTTTAAGATATGTTTTTAATATAAAATATTCAATACTATCTACAAGTGCTTGCCAACTTGCTTCAATAATATTTTCAGAAACTCCAACAGTTCCCCAAATATTTCTTCCACCTTTTGATTCAATTAGAACGCGGACTTTAGCAGATGTGCCACGCCCTGTGCCAAGAACACGAACTTTGTAATCACATAAGAACATATTTTTTATTTCAGGATAAATAGGTATTAAAGCCTTTCTTAATGCATTATCCAATGCATTAACAGGACCATTTCCTTCTGCTACAGTATGAATTTCTTCTCCATTTAAGTCAATTTTAATTGTGGCTTCTGAGATAATAGAATTATCCTGTCGCCTTTCTATTATTAGTCTATAACTTTTTAAATTAAATAAAGGTTTGTACTCACCCGATGCTTTTTTTATTAAAAGTTCAAAACTTCCTTCAGCGCCTTCAAATTCAAAACCTTCATTTTCAAGTCTTTTAATTTCTGCAACTACCTTTTTAGGTAAATCATCAACATTTTTTAAACTAATTCCCAGCTCTTTGGCTTTAAAAAGAATATTACTTTTACCTGCAAGTTCTGATACAAGCACTCTACGTCTATTGCCAACAAGAGAAGGCTCTATATGTTCATAAGTTAAAGGATTTCTTTGAACTGCACTTACATGGATTCCACCTTTGTGGGCAAATGCACTGTCTCCTACATACGGGAGCCGCTGATTATGTGGTAGATTAGCAAGTTCACTTACAAATCTTGAAACTTCATAAAGCATCTCAAGCTGTTCTGGTTTCAAAGATTTTATTCCAAGCTTTAGTTCAATATTAGGTATAATTGAACAAAGATTAGCATTTCCGCATCTTTCACCATATCCATTTATAGTTCCTTGAACAAGTTCAATACCCATCTGAACTGCAGCAACCGAATTGGCAACAGCAAAATCACTATCATTATGGGCATGAATCCCCAGAGGAATATCTGGAAATCTCTTTTTTACTTCTTCTATAATTTTAACAAGCTCGTATATTAGAGTGCCACCTTTTGTATCACAAAATGTGATATTATCAGCACCACCATCTATTGCTGCTTGTATAGTTTTTAATGCATATTCAGGATTGTTTTTATACCCATCAAAAAAATGTTCTGCATCATATATCACTTCTTTACCTTTTGATTTCAAAAATTTCACAGAATCATAAATCATCTCAAGATTCTTTTCCAAAGAAATTTTTAATGCATCTTTTACATGTAAATCCCAGGTCTTACCAAAAATGCAGGCAACAGGAACCTTTGTTTCAATTAAAGCAAGGAGATTGGGGTCATCTTCTGGTCTATTCTTATGATAACGTGTGCTTCCAAATGCAGCGACTTTTGTATTCTTTAATTTCAGATTTACAACATTTTTAAAATATTCAATGTCCTTGGGATTTGACCCAGGCCAGCCACCTTCAATATAATGAATCCCCATTCTATCAAGAATTTCTGTTATTCTTAATTTGTCTTCAAGTGAAAATGAAACTCCTTCTGCTTGTGAACCATCTCTTAAAGTTGTGTCATAATAATATAATTTTTGCTTTTTCATTTTTTAGTACCTCTTTTTATTTTTTTGCCTATTTTATGTAAATTAAATGCCTGATGCAATTTTCCTACAGCATCTTTGACTTTTTTCCTATCAATTACGCAAGAGATTTTTATTTCAGATGTACTTATCATTTGAATATTAATTTTATTTTTTGCAAGAGTTTCAAACATTTTCTGAGCAACTCCAGGATGGGAGCGCATTCCTATACCAACAACAGAAACTATTCCAATATTTTTATCAAAATCTACACTTTCGCCTTTAATTTTTTTTAGAATTTTTTCTAAACAGTTTTTCGCCTCTTTAATATCTGATTCATTAATAGTAAATGAAATATCATTTATACCTTTTCTACTTGCACTTTGGACAATCATATTAACATTTATATTTTCTTGGGCAAGAGCTTTAAAAATTTTTGCAGCAATTCCGGGCACATCAGGGACCCCAGAAATTGTTACTTTTGCTTCATCTGTTTTACAGGTTACACCTGTTACTACTAAATCGTCCATATTTTTATACT
This sequence comes from uncultured Spirochaetia bacterium, assembly GCA_964605455.1. Classification (GTDB taxonomy): domain Bacteria; phylum Spirochaetota; class JAHITG01; order JAHITG01; family JAFGFC01; genus CAZSCZ01. The sequence continues at coordinate 858 of CAZSCZ010000098.1, read as the reverse complement.
CCTTAGCAATAATTGTTCCTGGTAAATTAGCGAAACTTGATTTTACCTCAAGTTTTGTATTAAATCTTTTAGCAATTTCAACAGAGCGTGAATGTAAAACTTTAGCTCCAAGACTTGCAAGTTCAAGCATTTCATCATAAGTGATTATATCAAGTTTTCGTGCGGTTGGCACGATTCGGGGGTCAGCAGTATATACCCCTTCAACATCAGTATAGATTTCACAAATATTTGCATTAAGTGCTGCTGCAATTGCCACAGCAGTTGTATCAGAACCACCTCTGCCAAGTGTAGTTATATTCATATCTTTATCTACACCCTGAAATCCCGCAACTATTACTACTTTGTCTTGATATAAATGTTTTAAAATGTTATGAGTTTTTATATGTAAAATTTTTGCTTTGGTAAATGCACTATCCGTTTGAATTCCAACCTGAAGTCCTGTGAGAGAGACCGCATCAACATTGTACCGGTGCAACGCCATTGCAAGAAGTGCTATTGAAATTTGCTCACCTGTTGAAAGAAGCATATCCATTTCACGTTTGGACGGTGTAGGATTTACATTATATGCAAGTTTCACCAGATTATCTGTTGTATCCCCCATTGCTGATACTACAACAATAAGCTTATTCCCTTTTTTATATGATGATGTAATCCGTTTCGCAACATTTAAAATTTTTTCAGCATTCGCAACTGAACTTCCACCATATTTTTGAACAATTATTTTTTGCATACTCTTTCCTTACTAAATTTAAGTATAAAAATAACAAAAATATATTATATAGTCAAGAATAAAGAAAGAAGAGCAGCAGTAACGAATGAAAAGCAATTTTTATAAAAAATTTACATAAAATGAAAAAA
>CAZSCZ010000097.1:0-9044 GCA_964605455.1 uncultured Spirochaetia bacterium | reverse complement strand
TTTAAGTAAAGTAAAAAGACCTTTTTCCTGTGAAAGACGCCCTACAAAAAGGACATAATCTCCGATCTTGTAATCTTTTGCTCCCGGATCTGGTTCTACAAAATTAGGTTTAACCATAATCTTTTCTGCTGGAAGACCTCCTTCTATAAACTTCTTACGAGCAAATTCAGTAAGGGCTATATAAATATCCACTTTTTCCGCCCAAGTTTTAAGTAACCGATGTACTACTAACATAGTAGTTACAAGAGCTGTTCCAGCTCGTGAATTTCGCCAGCATCCATGAAGCACTCCTGGCCAAGGTATACTTTTCCCTACACACTGTTCACATATTCTTCTTTTCCGAAAAAGCAAAGCTCCAGGACATATCAGGCGATAATTATGTAATGTCTGCACCACTGGAACTCCAGCTTCTTTACATGCATAATAAGCTGCCGGAGAAATCATAAGAAATGTGTTGTGGAAATGAACTACATTAGGCTTAAGTTCCTTTATTAGTTGTTGAAGTTTTCGTTGTGTTTTTCTTGACCATACTACATTAATCGCTGCTTTTAAAAAATTCATTTCGGTAAAATGAATATTATTTTCTATAAAGGTATAAACTCGATCTCCATAGCGCTCTAATAAAATTTTTTCTACTTCAAATACAATATCCTCACCTCCAGGTTGAAGATAACGATTGTGAATCAAAAGAACTTTCATCATTTTTTAAATCTTTTTATCTTTTTCTATTTCTCGATACGATTTTGACCAAAATTATTTTTTTATAAAAAAATCTTTCAAAATTAACTGTCAACAGAGTTTTATTTTCTAACTTACACATTTTTACTTGTAGATAACGATTGTGAAGGAAAATATGTATAATTCAAGAATGTAATAAAACCTATTATGGTTAAATATAAAACAGCAGGATGCCAAATAAAAATCGAAGAACTAAAAATTGAACGCACACTCCATAAACCAAAAGCTCCTACCATTTCTGATATAACCATTTTATCATTATTGTTTGATATAGTATAAAATTTAGAACGAAGTTTAAAAATAATAAAATAAAAAGTGTATAATACTCCAAGCACAAATAACAATAACCCAACAATTCCACCTCCGGCAAAAATTTCTATATAAGCATTATGTAAATGACTTATCTCAGTACCTAAATATTTAAATATATAAAAACGACAAGTATAAGCACCAAAACCTGTAAATAATTTATTCTTACTTGTAATAAGTTCTAATGTCGCTTGCCAATAATCTAAACGACCTGTAAGAGAATAAAAAACATTTTTAGGTTGGCCTCGTAAAAACCAAGCACTAAACATATCCCAAAATGGTCCTATTAAAAATAATATACAGCATAAAATAAAAACTAAGGATTTTACGTTTATTATTTTTCTACTAACAAATAAAATCAATAGAATCCCTATCACCAGTCCTAAAAATGGTGAACGACTTTCGGAAAATATTACAGTAACTATTCCCAAAATAACTAAAATAAAATTGCCAATTTTTTTAGATCCATTTATTATTCTTGCAAACCCTATTAATGTTATTAACGCTCCTAATTCTCCAGAACCATTTCCACCTATATGTGGTACAAAAGAACCAATTCTAAATCCAATTATTCCTTTAGTATGCTCCAAAGCTTTTTCAGGAAAAACTAAAGATTGAAACCAGATATTAAGCAATAAGATTAATACAATTATCCATATAAAGTTTAAAAAACGACGCCAGAGATTAAAGTCTTTTAATTTGACCGTAATAAACGCTATCAAAAATACATTGATCGTATATTCAACTGCTCGATAAAGTGACCATGCTGGAAACATTGACCATAAAACACTTACAATTTGCCACAGAGCTAATAGAAAAAAATAACGAAGTGGAGAACAAAACATAGTCCGTAAAACATTTATTCGTAAAGCGATTACCATTAATATTGAACCTACCAATACTACTAAAATAATTCGATAGAAAGCCCATACATCTATAACTTGAATTTCAATATCTCTTACTCCTCGGAATCGAAATACTAATCCACTTGCCCATAATAACAAAAAAAGAATTTCCCAATATTTTAATCCTAAAGCTAAATAGCCTACCCAAATAACACCACTAATAACTGCGGCTATTATTACTAAAGTTAAAAACTTAGGATATATAACTGCAAAAATTCCCAAACTTAAGTAATAGACAATAATAATAAATACTCCCAAAAATTTCACTTTCATATTTACGTTATTACTTATATTACCTAACATATACATTTTAATCCACAAAAAGACATCATTAATTTAAATTATAACCCTCTTCTCTTCAACGATAAATCTTCAATAATTCAGTACATATATTAAATAGCAAACTTTCTGGAAATTTATGACGAGTAGCTAAATACAAAATACTAACAATTACATCACCTATATTGTAATTATTAATCCATCTCTGAAGGTTACGAACTATGTAAAAAGTCCCTTTTTTTTCTCCTAACCAAGTTACACTTATAACAAAATGTATAGGATCTGTTAAATATGGTGCGGAAGTTACAAATTCTTCCCAATCAAGCAAAATGATTTTACCATTTTGTACACGTATATTCCATGGTGCAAAATCACCGTGTACAGAGGAGCAAGTTATTTTACCTTCTATGAGAGATATTAATTTCTCAAGTATAGGTTCCCAAAGAGATATATTAGGCAAATCGGAATATAACTTATTAATAATTTTTTTTAACGAAAACTCATGTTTGGTTTTAGAAGTCAGCTCCTCCCATAAGTTTTGATAAGTTTTATTCCAACGATACTCAGCTCCGATATTTCCAAAAATAGGTAAATAAACAGCATAACGAACATCAGCATACCATCCTTCTGATAATAATTGAGGCACATCAAATGATTTTATATTTATACTATTAAGAAATCTTATTGCATCTATTTCATTTTGAATCTCTCTTCTTGCTTCTCCCCACCCCATTTTTATAAATGCTACAGCTTCACCATCTTTTCTAAGAAGAAAAATACCAGTTTTCATCTGTTCAATTTGAGGTGGGAAATAAAAAATAGGAATTAAATTTCGTTCCCCTATAATTTTGCTTATTAATTCCTGTATATTTTCATAGTCCTTATCTAAACGCGGTACTTTCTCTTTATAAACAACCGAGAGCTTTCGAGTTGATATTGGACATTTCCACCATAGTGAGTACAGAATTTTTGTAATTTGTTTATAAGGGGTATATAGTTTCTTAGCAATAGGAGCACACAATTCATCCCAGCGAGATGGCCAAGCCAAGCGACACACCCCATTAACCCATACTGTTTTAAATCCAAAATGTTGAAGAACTCTTTTGTAAATTTTGGTTTTCTGCACATCAAATTTTTCAGCAACGACTTTCAAAATCTCATTAGCCAACTTTCTTCCTGTTTCCTCTGCAGAAGAACCTGCTTGTATTACAGAGTTTACAAAGCCTTTTTTTGTCAATTTTTCCCATGTTGTGAATTGTTGTTCTATCTCGATCAAGGACAATTCTTCTTTCCTTGCAGCAATCCGTTCGGGTTTGTCTGTTATGAGAATAATATATGGCCGAGGTGCAAAACGATACAAAAGACCAGTGCCATACGGAGAACGCAGGCGGTATCGAAGCGGATCAACAGCTGTATCTATCGCGTGACGGTCGTATATAACAAGTTGAATGACACTTTTAGGTAAAAATCTGTCTTTGATAAGATAACCAAATACATAATCCAGCCAATAATAAACAATTCTAATCCAGTGTTCCATAAAAGAAGATCTTTTCCGGTTCGGTAAAGATGAATTTCTTGATTTTTTGCCAATAAGTCTTGCAGGAGTTGGAAGAAGACCAGGACGCCAATGTCTGATTTTTATATCAAATAAACCATCTAAACACCGTACTGCTTCTTGAATAGCACTGCTTTTACCCACACCATCAGGTCCCACAACAGCAATCACCAAACCTGCATTAAACCACCACAAGAATAACGGGCGTAAGAATCGCGTCCATACAAGATTTCGAAATGCGGAAATAGGATGACGAATAGCATAACGCAGGTTAAGACGCCATTTTAATTGTGAAGACCATTTTTTTAATTCTTCCAAAGATCCGTCTATTTTCTCAAGGTATTCTTTTAACAACTTCTCACCCAACAATCGCCTCAATGCCTGTTTTTCTTCCTCTCGCTCTGGTGGCTTTAAAGCATACTTTTCGCGAAAGCGCTGAACGTCTCCATAAAAAACTGGACGGAAATAAGCTTTAAGATATTCTCCTTTCAAACTTACATAAATAGAACCTCGACGTGTAAGAGTAGCAGATGTAATATCTCGAATAGTTGAAAGAGGAGTAACCCCTATTAAGAAATTTTTGTTATCGCACATTAGGTCAATTTCAAGCCATACGAATCCATTATTTGATAGCAAAACTAAAAATAACTGCCAAACTCCATAATATGACCATCTACCAAATAAAAACTGCCAACCTAATTCATCTTTTACCTTTTCAACCAACCGTATAGCTCGATGCACATCTTTTTTTTCAATAATAATATCCAAGTCCCTTCCTACACGTTCAGGATACCAATACAAACCGTTCACTACAGCATAACGAATTCCTTCTTGATTTAGAAGATCTGCCAGTCGTTCTGCAGTAACTACCCGCAATCGTTCCGCATCAGTATCACGCACATACATCTTTAAACAACCCTCTGATAGTATTCACATAGAATTTTGGCTGTTCTTTTCCAAGTAAAATCTTTAAGAAGCTTCTGCGCTTTTGCTCCCATAGAATCAAGTTTTTCGCGACTTTCATAAGCTGTGATGATCGCCTGCGCAATTACTTCAGGTGTAGACTCGCAGACCCAACCTATCCCGTGATGTTGTACGAATTCAGCAGCATTAGTCCCAGGTGTAACAATTACTGCTTTCTTGCATGCCATAGCTTCATAAAGGACTAAAGGAAAAACATCATATCGAGAGGTCAAAACAAAAATATCACCACTTGAAAGAGCTGAAAATTTTTCAACAGGGTTATAAAGAGGACCAACTAAGACTACCGATTGTTGAAGACCGAGTTGATTTATTAATTTTGGTATGGCTTCTTTATAACGCCGTTTCTCAGGCCCAATCAGAAAAAGCACCATATCGTTGTATCGTTTTAAAGCAAGTGCAAAACCGTGAAGTAAGAGATCTATGCCTTTGTGCCACGGATCAAGACGGCCTAAAAACACAAGTTTAAATTTATTAAAGTGTTGAGGAAAATGCTCAGCAAGCCATCTTTTATTGAGGTGCTCTTTTGGAAAAATTTCCCAATCAAAACCATGTTCTGCAACAACTGTAGGAACTTTTACTTTGTACCAGTGTGCGTCCTTTACTTCTCCTTCACAGTGTAGGTGAAGAAATGCTGCATTATTCAAATAACGATGTACAAATAGCGTTTTAAACACCCATTTAGCTAATACACTTCCTTTTTTAAGGACATAAGGCGATAAACTTCCGTGAGTACTGATCACATAAGGAATACCATGTTTTCTAAGTAAAGCAGCAACAGCAATCATCTGAGGTACATACACTCCGTGCAAATGTGCTATATCTATTTGAAGTTGCCCTGTTCGGATATCTTGAACGAGGGCTTTAGGTAAAACAAACCCCAACCACGAAGCTTGAGAATATTCAACAATTTGGAATTCATTTGTCTTTATGTTCTCATAATCGAATTTAACAGGTATAATTACAGTTTTTACATTATGACCTATTCTGACCTGTTCCCTTGCAAGCCAATAGATAACATTCACCGAACCTACCTTTGCAGCATATGGATTAATGCGCCCAGCAGAAAAATGAACGATGTTCATTACTTCCCCTTAATAAAATAATATATTTCAAATGCTTTTGATAATAATTTTTTATATTTATTTTCAATTTCAATTTTTACTTTTTGCTTTAACTCTTCGCGAATCTTTAAAGGTTTTGCTAACCTTAAACTCTCCTTTTGTAATATACGTTTTACATTATCTTTTGTGGATTCGAAAGGTATAAAAGAAGTTTTATAGTATTTATTTACTTTCTTTATAACTTCACCAAAATCCTCTATAATCTCTTTAAAATCAGCTATTACTATTTTTTCTTTTACGGAAAACAATTTTGAATAGAAATAAATATAATAGTGTAATAATAAATATGGACTAGCATAAAAGTAACTATATTTTGTAATAAACGTCCTACTTACTACTGATGCTACAGCATCTAAAGGATCTCTTATTAAAAGAAGTACTGGTATTTTCCATTTAACAGAATAAAGTATTTGATTAGGTAAATGTAAGTGATGTGCAATTTTTACAGGTCTCAATTGAGACATCTTAAATGCCTCAACAGCAAATGAATTAGCTGAACCAGGAAATCCTTCAATTGTTATTTCTGTATCCTTAGAAACCATAAGAGAAGCTTGTTTAGGAAATAAAACTAATAATCTAAACAAAATGTTAGATCTATTAAAAACAAAATATCGAATGAGATCCTTTGTTCCTTGAATGTAATATAAAATTGGTGAATACTTATAACCAAATTTTTCTCTTAATTCTTTAAATTCATCTTTCATATCTGAGCTTCTTAGAATATAAAAAATAAATCATACAAAACATAGTTGCTGCTTCAGCTATTAAAACAGATAATCCCATGCCTATTCCTTTATAAATTGGAACCAAAATTATAGCAAATATTATATTAACTACCGCACCGGTGATCATAGAAAAAAGAAAATAACGATCCATTTTAAAAGGGAGCATCCTTTGTACACCTAAAGCATTATTAATCAAAGCTAATAATGGAACAAAAGCTAATATTTTTAAAATTTTAATTGATTGTAAAAATTTAACACCAAAAACAATACCAATAATAAATTTTGCACCTAAAAAAAGAATAATAGAAATAAATATTCCAATTGTCATCATTATATACAAAACTTTTTTTGACAACATAATTCCATCAGATTTTGAAAGAGAAGTTTTATGACTTACATATGGAAAAAAAGCTAAACTTATAGGACCCCCTAAACCTTGAGCAATTCTAACTAATTTTTCAATGGGAGCGTAATAACCAACAATTTTATAATCATTAGTAAGTATTCCTAAGAGAAAAGGATTACCAGAAGCAACTAAACTACGTGCCACTGTAGTAGTAAACATTACACTTCCATCTTTGAAAACTTTTTTTAAAAAACTAAAATTAGGAAAAAATAAAGAAATTTTTAAGGCTAATATAGCCCATAAAAAACCAAACAGTCCTGTACCTAACCATTGTAAAGCAATCAATATTGCATAAATAAAATAATCATTCGGAGTACGAATTAAAACAAAAATAGCAAGAGTTATTAAAATTCGCACGGTTAAATTGATAATGGTAATAATTTCCATACGTTCTAAACCTTGAAATAACCATTGTGGGAATAAGGCATGTCCAACAACAATACCAAAAAGGATATACAACAAAATGTATATTTTCCTAAAACTAGGCACTAAAAATATTAAAAGAGTGAGAACAATGAAACTTACCAATGTTAACAAAATTTTAGAACAAAAAACTGCTGAAACTATTTTATTTATTTGATAAAAGTTATTACGCTGCATAGCAATTGCACGAGTAGCTGACCAGTTGAAACCATAATTTACTACAAGAACAAAATACATCATCAAACTTTGTCCGAAAGAGACTATTCCAAACTTTTCAGGTCCTAAAATACGTACAAGGTAAGGGATAGTAATAAGTGGTAAAATATAATTAGAAAATTGTAAAATATATAAAGATATAATATTATTCCGAATTGTAGTAATTTTAAAAAGCGAGAAGAGTTCGCTTTTATTTTTTATTTTTAACATATATAAAACCTTTTTCTTTTTTTAATGTACAAAGAAACCTTTGCAAAACTAAATAAACTAAATTAATATAGCCTTTTTCTTTAAGCTTTCTAAAAATAGCAGAACTTACCATCTCTCTATGACCAGCTACATAGATCTTAGAATTTTTTATTCATCTTTCCCTAATCCTTCCATAAAGAGATAATTCATGATTGGTATAACTAAATCCTTTGGTTTGAGAAATAACTATACCCTCGCCTGGAGGCTCAAGTCCTACCAGTTTCATATCATGGTCCACCAAGATCTTTATAAGTTCTTCAAAAGTAGTCCTCGGCTCCCAGCCCAGTTTTTCTCTGGCCTTAGTTATATCTGCCTGAAGAAACTCTACCTCTGTAGGTCTAAAATAACGAGGATCTATCTCTATAATCACCTGCCCAGGCTTAAGTAAATGATCCCACCGAGAATCCACACTTTTGACTATTCTTTTTTTCTTCCACCCCATTACCTTTCCATTTTAATTCTATTCCAGCATAAGAGAAAGCCTTTTCAGCAAATTCCTGCACAGAATGACTTTCACCTGTGCCTATTACATAATCATCAGGTTCGTCCTGCTGAAGCATAAGCTACATCATTTCTACATACTCTGGTGCAAAGCCCCAATCTTTCTTAGCATTAAGATTACCAAGATAAAGTTTTTTTTGTTTACCTGCTAAAATATTGGCTATAGCTCTGGTTATCTTACGGGTTACAAAAGTTTCACCCCGCCGAGGGCTTTCATGATTAAAAAGAATACTAAAAAGAATACCATTGCAAGCAAAAATACCATAAGCTTCACGATAATTGAGTGTCATCCAATAGGCATAAACTTTAGCTGCAGCATAAGGACTGCGAGGATAAAATGGTGTCTTTTCATTTTGCGGAGGTGGAGCAGCACCAAACATTTCTGAAGAAGAAGCTTGATAAAACTTGGTTTTTATTCCGCTTCGCCTTATAGCTTCAAGAAGACGAGTAGTCCCAAGTCCAGTTATATTTCCGGTATATTCTGGCATATCAAAAATTAATAAATTCTTTTTATAATTTTTTTATATTTTTTCGCCTCTTTCTAATGCTTTTTTAACTTCTTCTTCTATCCATTTATAAGTAATCTCTAACCCTTTTCTTAAAGGCATAGTAGGTTTCCAACCCAATTTTTCA
>CAZSCZ010000096.1:0-9054 GCA_964605455.1 uncultured Spirochaetia bacterium | reverse complement strand
AGACCAAAGGGATCCTTTAAATTTTATAATATTAACTATATTGGACAAAATTGCTTCTCTTATAGATCCTGGTAGAGACGAAGAAGATAAAGAAATAATTGCAGTAGCTACTCAGGCAAATAACATTCGGGGTAAATTCCTGGACTTTACAAAGGGGCTCAAAGAAGCTATTCCAGATTTGCTTTTGGAAACTTCCGATTATACTACCAGTGAGGTTAAACCTTCATAATATTGGAATTTATAAAATAAATAGAAAAAACCTGCTTTTTAGCAGGTTTTTTTATTTATGGGTTAGTTTTCTATATTGTGATTTCAAAAATTCAACTATTTTTCTAAATATATTTTGATTATTTTTTAAATTTATACCAATAGAAGGAATATCAATGGTATCCTGTACCAGCTTATTTTTCAAATCTTCAATTGCTTCTTTATTTTGAGCTGTAATTTCCATTGGTTCTAAGGAATCCAGTTTCAATAAAGAAGACATAATATTACCGTTTTCTTCAATAATAAAATGTTCATCAAGCTGTTTTAATCTATCATCTAAAGACTTTTTTAAATCTTTTACAATATTATAATTGTCTAATTCAGAATCACCACTCACTGAAAATTTAATAATATCATAAGTTCTAAGATAATCACGCTCAAGTAAAGATTTATTAAATTCAGAATAAATAGTATTATCGCTATAATTTATAGTTTCTTCTATTTCAGAGTTTAAAGTATTGTTTTCTTCTGTTTTAATATTTCTTTCTAAATCACCATTGTTATAGGACTTTTTAAGTTCCAATTCTTGAGAATTAGTAGTTGTTTTGTTAATTTCAGGGAAATTATTCGAATTATTTAAATTATTATCAGTAAAAACTTTAAAATGATTATCAATTTCATCTAATATTTTTTGTGTTTTAGAGTTCAAAGATTCCTGGTCAACTTCAATTGAGTTCTTAGAGATAGTTTCTATTGTCCCCTGTGTATCATCTTCTCGATTTTCTACTATAATATCCTTCGTAACAGTATTGTCAGTAATAATTGTCTCATTTAACTTATCTGCATATTCGTTAAGGGTATTGCTTGCAGAGTTTGATTTCTTTTTTTTTGAAAATAATTTTATAAAAATAGATGCTACGGAGTTCAGAATTTTAGGTCTTTTATTTTGTAATATTTTTTCTGTAATAATAGATTTCTCTTCAATGTCTGTAATATCAGCTTCCTCATCATTAAAAGGTTCCAATACTGCTTCTTCCTGCCATTCATTAAACTCGGGTATTTCGAAACTGGCCTGGCCTGTATATGAATAATCCAGAGGCTTTTCCGGTAATGTTGATTTTTTATCACTTTTAGTAAAAATAGATTCGAACAATGTAATTATTTCACTAATAGAATTATAAAATTCTGGTTTCTTTATAAGCTTGTCAATAATATTTTGTATAAATATTTTATCTTCTTCAGTCTCAAAATTACATAGAGGTATAATACTGTTAATAATTTTAGCAAAAGCGAATATATCTTCTGGAAGGTTTTTTATTAACTCACTTTCAACTATTTTATTATTATCATAATTTACAAATATATTTCTATATTCTTTTATCTCTTTTTCACTTAGTACTGTGCTAACAATCGAATTTAAACCTACATTGTAAAGCTTAACATGACTACCAGGTTTCCATTGAAGGGGAATGAGTATCTCTTCGGGTGTAAGAAAAAGGTGACTATGGCCAGCAGTTTCAAGTACCTGGAGCCCATATATGATATCTTCAATTATACGTATAAAAATATTGTAAGGTATAAGACTCTTTTCTTCTATCCAAACAGACAAAGGGAAATGATCAGATTCATAGTAGGACTGATAAAGAATGTTTTCGTGGTAATCTACTTCGAAAGGTATGTAGAGATAAGGTGAATTTAATCTATATAAATTTATAGAGAGTTTTTCATATTCTTTTAATTTTTCTTCAGATAATAGACTTATATCTCCTTTAAAAAATCCCAAATGAAAAATACTTGCACTATAAATAGCTTTAGAATTAATATAGGTAAAGAATTTAGTATCAAAAATTTCATCTCTGAGTATATAACAATTGTTTACAGAAACGCTATTAAAATCCATTATATATCTATCTTTTGTAGTAGTCGTTAAAAGATTTTCCCAGTCCTGCATATCTGGCGTCTACTTCTTTTTCTTTTTCAAGATCTTTTTCTTTAAACCAGGTTCTGAAATATTTATTTAGATATTCTCTTCGATAATTAAAATTATTTACCATTAATTTGGTTGCAGCAGATGGGTCTTCAAAAACTTCTTTTGTAAAAACTTTTTTACAAATATCTGTTACAACAGATTCTTTAATTCCCATCATTATTTTTAATCGTTGATCAAAGTCTTCTATGGTGAACATATCGAAATTCTCAGGTTTAAGGAGTGTTAAGAATCTTGTTTTCTCTTCCCGATGCCAACCAAATTTATCTTCCATTCCATAAATTTTCATCTCTTCAGTTTCAAGATCTGCTTTATTGTAATCAATAACAACGACATAGGGTTTGCTGTCATCATCATGAATTACCATATAATTATTTGGATTTCTGTCTTCATCAAAAAACAACCATCTATTAATTAAATCGTTACCAAGCATTTTCATAAATGGTGGATCCAGATAGTTATAACTTCCTATTTGCATAGCATTCTGTATATGTTTAGTTGCACGATAAAACTTTCCATTGTGTTTAATAAGAATAGTTGGGGCAGCTGGAGTTTTCATTAAGAAGTCCAGATAAAAAGCTATTTCCTGAAATTTATGCATAGGGGCTTCATCATCCGGAATATCTTTTAGTAACCAGGGAGCACCATTTTGATCTGTTGCACCAGTATATCCACGAATTTTAGCTGTAAATGGAACCAGAGAGTCATCCCCAAAATTAACTAACTCCAGGTTACTTAAAGTATCAACCAATTCTTCTATTGTATTATCAAGATACAAGTATTTCCTTATTTTTTCATCTACAATAATATCGTGAATTAACATATTTGTTTTGTCAGCCATAAAATAACTCCTGTTTTTTTAGTCAGTTATTGCAAATTTAGATTTAATATCACCATTTGAAATAAGTAAATATGGTCCTTTAGTTCCAATATTGGAGTATATAATGTAATGATTTTTAATACCGATTATATCTTTCCAAATACCTGTTCTGTCACCTGTTCCCCACATAGGATTATGTCCTACAATGAAAGGAGTGTCCTCTGGTAGGTTCATTCTCTTATTCATTTTACGAATATCACTTTCATCATATTCTTTCATACTTGGTGTGCCTCGAAATTCGTGTAGTCTATTCCATAGAAGCTGATGATAATAGTCAGGATTATCAACTATATTTATTATTTCTTCTCTGGTAGCGCCATGTCTAATAGGGCCAGCATGTGTAATTACAAAGCCATTTCCAATTATAAAAACAGGTAAAGATTCAAAAAATTCATTTACAGTTTCTACATATTTATCCCCACGATGTTCAAGAAGATAATTTTTAAATTCCAGTCCCTGCTTTATAGCACTTTTGGCCAGTCTGGAATCAAATGTGTCGTGATTTCCCCGTATATAAATTACATTATCTTTATATTTGGAAAAGAGATTAAAGATTTCTTCTAAAACTAACAGAGAAGATTCCATTTCCAGCATTTGACCTACCTGGTCATTATGCATACCATCACCCAGGATAATTAGTAATAAATTATTCTTTTTAAGCTTTTTCCCATTGTCTTCATGTTCTACAATTGCTTTTAAATTTTCAATACTTCCATGAAGATCACCTATTACAAGAACTTCTCTTTTATCACTAGATAAATCTATTAGTCCGCCAGGGTCTCCAAATTGATTTTTTATTCTATAAGGGTTGTTATCAACAATAGAGATAATTTTTTCAATCTCTTTTGTATTCGTAGCCATTATCTCTCCTTAGTTGACCTTAGATTATATGTATTATAACAGAAATTTCCTACTTTTTATAGAAAAAACTAATACAAACAGTAATTAGTTTTTTAATTTTGAAGTAAAATCAAAAAACTCTTTTGTTGGTGAAATTTCAACATCTTCCCTTTTAAGTCTTATTAATAATACTTCAGGAATTATATTAGTTAAATCTTTAGTATTATCAAAAAATCCATCTCTTATATTAAAAGCCTGTTTTGATATATTTAATTTTGGTGCGCTTCTTTCATATTCTCCTAATTGACTCATTCTATCAAGTATTTCGAGAATAGATGCATTTGTACTTTCCAGTTGGTCTTTATCTTCATTCAGAAATTTTCCAAGATTCTGAATATCAGTAATATTTAGAGGATATATATTATAACCATCGTCAGAACGATGATAGGAGTATTCTACAATACCCAGAACCGAAAGTAGTACTTTGGAATAAATTTGTCCAGGATGCCAAGCTGCAAGTAGGTCAAAAGCCCTTTCAATTAAAAATCTATTAGGTTTAATTACTGAGAAAAGTAATCTTGCATCTTTTTTGCCTATTAGTTCATCAACAACCCATTTATTATTTGTTTCAATAATTTTTAAAAATAATAAATAGTTTCTTGAAGTAATTCCAACATGACGTAAATATTTTGCAAAGGACATTGAAGATCCCACTTCCATTGTTGTAGCGGTACCAAATATGCCATTTAATATAATATCTCTATTTTGATGGATAATACTATCCATTTCCTCGAAAGGAAACGTTTCCTGCATTTAACAATTCCTATATTTACAAATTTGCTTATCTCTACTATCGACAAAGGTATCTATAAAATAAAGTTAACAAAAAAAATACCGAAGATTTAAGTATAAATATGAACTGGAAAAATGAAATTGAAGAAATTTTTAAACTTGCAACTCTCCACTCCTGGTGTACTCAGGTAGATCAGTTGATTGAAAAATTTAATGTAGCTAATCCTGAGGCAAAACATATAACTTCATATTTACAAAAAATATTAACAGAGAGAAATTTACCCAGGGAACATTATATTATATCTTTGGTTTTACTTAATCACCAAAACTATCCTATAGATGGTATTATTGAATTATCAATTAACGCTCTATATAGTAAATTAAATAAAAACGATATACTTTTTTTAAAAAAGCATCTTTTTCAAGGGAATTTCCCACTTTCTGCAGATTTAAGCGAAGATATAACAAATAGATCTTTTCTTTCTCCAAAAGTAGCAATAAAAAAAGCTATGAAAATTGATTCTGTTATTTCAAAAAACAATCCCATGAAAACTGTTTTATATATGAACTTTATATTAAGTCGTATGGATATGAATGAAGAAAACAGAGCTATGGTTGCATTTTTACTATTAAGAGTTGATATAAATTTACCAAAAAATTTGCAAAAAAAAGTTTTTAAATACCTCATGGCATATAAAGATATTATTAAGGAGTTATTGGAAGAAGAATCCGGTGAAACAGTAGATATTGATGATATTTATGGTATTCAAAATAAAATTACAAAAATTGAAATTATTGAAGAAAAAAATGTACAAAAAAAGAAATTAGATTCTATAATCGAAAAAGAAAATATAAGTGAAGATGAATTACCAACAGAAATAATACCAAAACTATCAGTTCCATCAGTTGCTGCCATAGAATTAGAAAAATCTATAATAGAGATTAGTAAAACAAGTAAAAAAAGTAAATCTTTACCTAAAAAGAAGAGTTCTAAAAATATAATTTCTAAATCCCAAACAAAATCTCTGGAAATAACAAAAAAAGACAATTTTTTAAAAGAAACTAAAGCCGCAAATACTGATAATAGACTAAAACCAAGTATCAAAAAAGAAAAAATAAGCAAAATTGAAACAACTCGTGAATCTTTTAAATTGCAATTTAAAGAGAATGAAAATTTTTCAGAAAAAAACAAAACAGATGAAAATGATGAAAAATATTCAAACGGGATTCAAGTGGATGAAACTAATATTATTAAAAATTCTTTTAACAATATAGAACTTAAAGATAAAAAGAAAAGTTGGGATATTAGTTTAAAACAAAGTAAATCTATTTTAGAAAGTATTTTAGCAGGAATAACTAAATCTAAATCAAAAGCTGGAATATCAAATAAGATAATGAAATTAGAAAGTACAAAAGAAGTAGAAAAAAATACTTTTAATAAGTTTATCGTTAAGAAAAAAATATTTGGAATACTTTTAATCGCTGCAGCATTTATTTCCTTTTTCTTTATTTATAAATATATCAAAATTAATAATCCTGTTGTTGTACCTGTAACTACAAATATTGAAACAAAAGTATTAAAGCCTGATGAAATCCCACTTGAGGCTAAAAGTGATCTGGTTAGTACTGCAGTTGAAAAATCAAACCTGAAAAATGTAGATATCCCGGATAATTTTCCTTTTGATATAACAATAGTCGATAGAACTATTAAATGGAAAGTGGTTTCCGGTGATTCTATTACAGGTTTTTTCTTTGCTTTACAGGATTTTAGGAAAAAACTTGAAACTACAGAATTAGAAAAAATTAGCAAATTAGACTGGGATCAATTTTTTGAAACTTTTAAAAATAATAACTCAGTAAGAGATTCTTATCATATTATATTCCCAAATGAAGTTTTTATATTACCATTGGATTGAAAATTAACGGGTAAATAGAAAATAATTGCTATTGCTGTATTCTGAATTAAAGGTATAACCATCCAGATTGAATTTTTTTAATTTTTCAGGAGAAGAAATCATTTTCCTAACTATATACCCTGCCATTTTCCCTCTTGCCATTTTAGAATACATAGGAGGATATTTTATCTTTTTGTTTGAAATCTCTCCAAATGCAATATCAATTTTAGAGGCTTTTAATTTGGAAAAGTTAATAACTTTACTATATTCATTTGAAGCCAGGTTTATTAAAAATTCTTTATTGGTATAAATAGAAAAATAGTTTGTTATCAATTCATTCCAATAATTGTAAAGATTATTGGAATGGATTGTTTTTAGTATTGTTTTCATATCAAGGCGATACTCCTCAATACCATCTAATGGTTTTAATACTCCATATAAACCAGATAAAATTCTTATTTTATTCTGGGAAAATTGTATTTGCTTTTTATTTAAACTTAAAGAGTCCAATCCTTTAAAAACCGCTCCCCTGTAAGCAAAAATTGCCTGACGGCTGTTTTGTAGATCACCGGAAAAATTATTTAGAATAAGTTGAACTTTTAGAAGAAGCTTTTCACTTAAATTCATTACATGTTTTAGATCATCACTTTCCATATTTTTTAACAAATTAATTAAATTATTTGCATTTTTATAAAAAAAAGGTTTATGAATGGGATATTTATTTGGTATCGCGTCCACTAAATTCATAGTCTTAGCTGGAGAAAGTAGTATTATCAAAATTCTACTTTATACCATTTTTATTCATAGGAATTGAATATTTTTGATCCTCAATTTTTATATGATTAAACAACCACTCTTTTAAAAATACAAGTACTCCTATCATATCAAATTCTTCACCTTGTTTCATTTTTTCTATGTAATCTGCCACCTGTGATAGCAGCGCAGTATGTTCAGATAGTTGTCTTGGAAGTCCCTGATAATTAATATTTTTCATTAAAATTTGTTCATCAGCAAAATGTTTAGTAGTAAAATCAAGTAAATCTTCCATTATGGGAATAAGAGATTCTATTGGCGATTTCAATTTAAGTTCTGTATGTACCTGGTTTATATATTCAAAAATCCTTTTATGTTGATCATCCATGTTGTTAACTTTAACACTATATTCTTCAGTATATCTTGCTAAAACACTCTTTTCTTTATCTATAGCATCAATTATGGAAGAGGGTATATTTACCTCTTTAATATGTTTATATATCTCTTCTCCGGCTCCTGCAGCTTCCATAGTGTAAGCATACATAGCTACTGAATCTTTTTTCATTAAATCACTATCTGTGCTCATTCCTTCCGACTCTTCCAGCATATTGTCTGATCTTGAAGCACTGTGAGCAATTTTTTGATTAACTTCTTCTATGGCAATTTCACTTTGCGAAACGTTTTCAATAACAAGATTAATTTGATCCATAAATATTTTTATATTATTTGACATATCCCTGGAAGTTACAGACTGTTCCTCTGTTGCAGCAGCAATATTATCAACAAGATTGTTCATTTTATGGATTACTGTAGATATCATTTCCATAGAAGAAACTGTGGCTTTTATACCATTTTGAATTACATTTACCTTATCCGTTATCTCTTCAGTTGCATCTTTTGATTGTTTTGCAAGTTCTTTGACTTCACTTGCAACAACTGCAAACCCTTTTCCTGCACTTCCTGCTCTGGCCGCTTCAATTGTAGCATTTAAAGCAAGGAGATTTGTCTGATCAGCAATGGAAGTTATTGTCTGAGTGACAATATCAATCTCTTTTGATGCATTTTTTAGTTTTTCAAAATTTTCTGAAGCCTCTTGTAGTACCTCAAGTGAATCATTGCTGTATGCTTTGGCAGAACCAGTATTTTGTGCAATTTCAGTTGCCGAATTAGATAATTCAGTGGTTGCAGTAGAGATAATATCAATATTGTTTATAGATTGAGTTGCATTATCAGAAATAGATTTCATATTAATAGTAAATTCTTCTACTGCAGAAGAAATAGTAAGAAAATCACTATTTATTTCTGAAAAACTTTTTTTAAAACCATTTGATTTCTTATTTATTTCACCAGCGAAATCCATCATGGATTTTGCAGTAACTGTTAACTCTTTAGATGCTAATTCAAATGAATGAGCACTTCTATGAAGATTTGAAAAGATATTTAAAGTATTTTTTTTCGAAAGACCTTTCATTTTTATTACTCCTGGGGTTGTATAGGCAAGCAGGGACGAAGTCCCGACCAGTCTTATCTATTTTTATTATAATAGATTATTTAATTATTTCAAAATCATTTATAAAAAAAAGAAAAATTTTGTTAATAGGAGTAGAAAGCAAAAAAAAGGTTCCATCTTTAAAAGATGGAACCAAGCTCCCTCGGACAGACTCGAACTGCCGACCTAGTGGTTAACAGCCACCCGCTCT
>CAZSCZ010000095.1:0-9302 GCA_964605455.1 uncultured Spirochaetia bacterium | reverse complement strand
CATTATTTGTAAAAGGAGTTGCACCTAAACTTAATTTCAAATATTGGCCTGAACCTGGGATTACTTATCCATTTTTTCTTTTAATGTTTTTTGGGTATGCTGTATACTCTTTATATTTAATGTTTAAGGCCTACAAAAACTCTACAGGGAATAGACGTAATCAAATTAAATATGTTTTAATTGGTATGATAATTGGTTATTTTGGTGGTTCAACAAATTATCCATTATGGTATGATATTAATATTCCACCTATTGGCAACATTTTTGGAGCTGTTTATGTAGTAATGGCAACTTATGCTATTGCTCGGCATCGTTTAATGGATATTAATATTGTAATTACTAAGGGGATGGTTTATACATTTTTATTACTCATATTTGGCAGTTGTTATCTTGGATTAATGTTAATTATTAATAAAATTTTTTTTCAAATTATCAATTACCAAATAATTATTGCTTATTTTATTCTTTTTCTTTTTATGATGGGATGGTTGATTTTTCTTTTACCGCGATTAAAGATCAAGACAGAAAAGATAATAGAGCGAGCTCTTTTTAAAGAGAACTATAAGTATCGCCAGATTATTCGTGAATTTAACAAGAATCTCACATTTATTCCAAAAGAAAAAGATATGTTAAATCAGACTATAAATCATTTATCTAATGTAATGGGTGTGCCACGTGTTTGTATACTATTAATGGATGAAATGTCAGGTGATTATATTGTAAAAATGCATAGTAATCTTTCTCAAAATGAGCTTAAATTATATAATATTCCTATGGATAGTGAATTAGTGAAATGGCTGATTGAAAATAAAAAGGCGTTTTTAAAGACCGATATTGGTATTTCTTCGCAATCGCAAGAATTTGAGAGAATAAATAAAATTTTAGAGAAATTGAAGATTTCATTATGTATTCCTTTAATTATAGAAAACAAATTAATTGGGATTTTGCTCCTTGGTGATAAGAAATCTGGTGATATGTTTTCTGATGTTGATATAGAACTTCTGGAATCACTTGGTAATCAATTATCTCTTGCTATAAGTTATAAAAAAATAATGAGACGCATAATTCAAGCTGATAAACTTATTGCTTTAGGCACTCTTGCTGCTGGATTGGCACACGAAATGAGAAATCCTCTTTCTTCTATACAAACTTTTTTTCAGCTTTTTCCAATAAAATATAAAGATAAAGAATTTAGAGAAAAGTTTAGTAAAATAGCATCAAGAGATGTGGATAGAATAAACCGAATTATAGAAGGAATGCTTGCATTTGCAGCTCCTAAGCCACCACAATTTTTTCCACTTAATCTTAATGAAGTGGTAGATGAAACACTGGTGCTTTTAGATACTAAAATAAAAAGAAATAATATAAAAATAGTCAAAAATTATGATAACTTACCAATAACATTGGGTGATAAAGAACAATTAAAGCAAGTATTTTTAAATCTCTTTATAAATGCTATTCAATCTATGTCAGATTCAAACGAGAAGATTTTAAATATTGTTACAACAAAAGAAGTAGAAATAATAACACCACTTCATTCTGGGATGAAAAAGGAATACATAAAGGTTGAAATTGCAGATAATGGATGTGGAATAGATAAAAAATTTTTAAATAAGATATTTGACCCATTTTTTACAACTAAAAGTAATGGCACAGGGCTTGGATTATCTATTGTGGAGCGGATAATTCAGGAACACAATGGTTTTATAGAAGTTAATTCTC
Source organism: uncultured Spirochaetia bacterium (assembly GCA_964605455.1). GTDB lineage: Bacteria > Spirochaetota > JAHITG01 > JAHITG01 > JAFGFC01 > CAZSCZ01. Next base: position 7,580 of record CAZSCZ010000095.1, on the reverse strand, counting down.
AAGTAGGAGAGGGCACTGTATTTTATGTGTATTTGCCTGTTAGAAATGTAATTGAAGATTCACAAAAAGAATAAGGAGGTGGAAAATGGAACAATTATATTTAAAAAGAAGTATAAATAGAAATTTAAATGTGTATAACCTTTTAAGATTAATGAGAAGGTTATCCAAAATTACATATTATATGTCTGATTTAGAGAAATTTCTAAAATCAGTAGCTGATTTGTTTGTAGAAATTTTTAGTGTAACTAATGTTTCTTTTACATTGGTTGATGAAGAAGCAGGTAGTTGGGGCTTAAAAGTGTCTTCACAACTAAAAGAAGAAAAAATTAAAAATGTAAGTATTTTAACTACTAATGGAACTATTATGTGGCTAAATAATCCAGAACAGATGTTACATAGATTAGAATTTGAGAATGGTGAGCAATTAGGATTATATCAGAAATTAATAAATGAATTACAGATTCCAAATTCACATATTTGTATTCCAATGGTAGCCAATGGAAGATTAATTGGTATATTAAGTATGGGGTGCAAAACTGATGGCAGAGCATTTGGACCAGAAGATTTGAGATTACTTAGTATATTAACTGAGTATTTATCAGCACTTCTTGATTATTCTTATACACATAAAGTTATATTGAATCAAAAAGAGTATCATAAAAATATTTTAGAAAATATGGCTTCAGGGATAATAGCTATTAATTTAAGGGAAATAGTTACTATATTTAATAGAAGTGCAGAAGATATATTAGGCTTTAAAGCTGAGCAGGTTATAGGAAAGCATATTCAAATGGTTCAAGGGAATTTGGCAAATTTAATACTTGATACATTACATTATGGCAAATCCTATAGACGAAAGGAGATACATATATTACCTGAAAATATTCTTTTAGGAGTAAGTACTTCACAATTATATGACAATAATGGCAAAGTAAATGGTGCTGCTATGGTATTTACAAATCTTTCAAATATTAAATATGCTGAAGTGAAAACACACAAAAATAATGAAAATATTTTATGGGAAAGATTATCTATCTCACTCTCTCATGAAATTAAAAATTCATTAACTCCTATTAAATCTTTTGTTCAACTTTTACCTAACCGATACAATGATACAGATTTTAGAGAAAAATTTTACGATATAGTTCTTTATAATATTGAGAGACTTGATAATTTTACAGAAAGAATAAATAGATTTGCTCAAATATCTAAGCCAAAACTTAAAGATGGAAACATTCATAAAATTATTGATGATGTTTTGTCTTTTATTATTGAGAAGCAGAACCCTCAAAATATTACATTTATTAAACGATACACCAATTCTATACCCAATATAAAGTTTGACCATTCTCAATTAAGAGAAGTATTTTATAATTTAATCATTAATGGAATAGAATCTATGCCAGATGGTGGAACTTTTAGTATTTCTACTGAAATAGAAAATAGGAATTCAGGATATAGATATAATAGTAAGATTTTAAATTCTAAATTATTGCCAGCTAATAATAAATATGTGGTGATCAACTTTACTGATACAGGTATTGGAATATCTGATGAAGATATTACTAAGATATTTAATCCATTTTTTACTATTAAAAAAGGAAGACCAAATTTAGGACTTGCAATTGCTTCACGAATAATAGAAGAACATAATGGATTTATAGATGTTAAAAGCGAACTTAATGAAGGAAGCACATTTTCAGTTTATTTGCCGCTGGATTAAACGCTATAAAATAAAGAGAATTATAATTGTAATGCGTAAAAAAATTTTAATAGTTGATGATGAGCCAGGATGTAGAGAAGCATTAAAAATTATTTTGAAGAACAAATATAATATAGTAGTTACTGATAATGGGATAGATGCAATAGAATTAATAAAACAGGGGGGCTTTCATTTAATTATTTTAGATATTATTATGCCAAAAATAAACGGCATAGAAGTATTAAAACGAATACGAGAATTTGACACACAACTAAAAGTAATAATATTAACTGCAATTAAGAACAAAGAATTTGTTGAAGAAGCAGAGAAATTAGGTGTTTCAGGTTACATCTTTAAGCCATTTGATGTTACCAAGGTAACTACTATAGTTGATAAAGTTCTTATATGAATAATATAAAATTTTTAAATAAAACTTTATTTTACACAAAATTTTACCGAAGATTAAATCTATGAGACCTAATATTCTTGTTGTTGATGATGAACTTGGCGTAAGAGAATCCTTAAGAATGATTTTAAGTGATAATTATAATGTCTTATTAGCCGAGAATGGGCGAGAATGTCTGAATATTGTAAAAAATACAGAACAACTTGATTTAGTTATATTAGATATAAAAATGCCAGATATTAATGGAATAGATGTTTTAAAACAGATAAAAGAAATAAATCCTTTTTTACCTGTTATTATAATTACAGGAGTAGGGACACATGATGTTGCAATTGATTCATTAAAATATGGTGCATTAGATCTAATTGTTAAGCCTGTGAGTGTATATACTATAACTGATACAGTAAAGTGGGCTTTGGCTCAAAATACAAATAAATTTAAAAAGAAAAAGACTACATTTCCTTCTATAGAAGAAATCTTATATGAAGAATATTTTAGCACTCTTATGATGCTATCTAAGATAATAGAAGCAAAAGATTCATATACTGAGAGACATTCTGAACGAGTTACAAAATATGCAGTAGCACTTGCTAAGGCAATAGGATTGCCTAATGAGAAAATAGAAGTAATAAGACAATCCAGTCTTATTCATGATATTGGAAAGGTAGGAATAAGTGATTTAATATTAGCCAAATCAGGAACCCTTACTCCTCAAGAGAGAACAATAATAGAGAAACATCCTGTAATTGGCTCTGAAATTCTTAAGCCTCTTAAACTTTTTAGAATAGAGCTTTCAATAGTTAGGCATCATCACGAACGATATGATGGCAAAGGATATCCAGATAAATTAAAAGAAAAAGAGATACCTTTATATGCTCGTATTGTAGCAATTAGTGATGCTTATGATGCTATGACAACCGATAGACCATACCGTAATGCCCTTTCATACGATGAGGTTATTAACGAATTTAAAAAACATAGAGGCACCCAATTTGATCCAGAATTAACTGATGTGTTTATTGAATTAATAAATAAGGATTTGTTCCCGAATAATATTTAACCACAGTTTCCTAAATATCCAATTTCTTACTATACTACAATGTATCCGGTCTTTATATTATATAGAAATAATTTCAAGAATATTTGACATAAAAATATAATATATTATCCTTATAGTAAAGATGTGTCTTGGAATTCCAATGAAAATTGTAAAGAAAATTGATGAGACTAAATGTATAGCAGAATTAAGTGGAGTTAAAAGAGAAATTATTACAACACTTGTAAATGATATCAAAATTGGTGATTATGTTATAGTTCACACAGGCTTTGCAATAAATAAGATTAATTTAAAAGAAGCTGAAGAAATTATTAACTTAATAAAAGAAGCAAATGTTTAAAAGTTAATGAAATTATGTAATGAAGAATTTATACAATTGATAAAAATGGATAAGTTATTATTTATATTTATTTTTTAAGGCTTTAAAAACAGGTATGTAACTATGATATCCAAATGGATTGATTAAATACCACTTTCCCTGAACCTTTATAAGTCTTATTTTCTCTTCACCTGGATAATCCCCAGCAACATATAATCTGCCAGTATCAGAGATTGTATTTACAACATACCTAACTATACGAATTTGATATGATTTTTTTAATCTTAGTAATGCTTCATATTTTTCGTTAGGCTTTTCATCAAGCAACTTTTTTAATGTTTCCTTATATAGTGCTATAAATTTTTCCTGTTCCCTTCTGGTTGCAGAATTCCATCTTTTGTGAGCATTAATCTTGTCAAAACAATATCTGATATTGTTAAAACGGAAATATTCATATTCAAACATTTTATTATATTTTCGCATTTTAGCATATTTTTGCCAATTTTTAAATACAATATCAGGAGGCTGATATTTACGAGGTATTCCAAATTTACTACAAGAGAATAATATTAGAAAGAATAAAATTAATAATAATTTTTTCATTTTTACCTCCTACTTATGTTCCTTTAGACAATTTATTTTAATGTTTTCTCAAGATTAAGCTCCTAACTACAACTAAACTTAATAAAACAAGAGAAAAAATCAATAAAATTTTTGGGAAGAAATCACCATAACGAGTATAAAATGTAAAATTTTTAACATCACCTACAGGCACATCTATTATAAGATACCCCATTTTAAACAAAGGAAATGTTTTAACAACTTTTCCATATTGATTTATCCAGCCTGTTACACCACTATTTGCTGCTCTTATATAAGGGACCCTATTTTCAATTGTTCTAAAAACATCTGCAATTATATGTTGGAATTCTGCTTTTCTACTATATGACCACATATCATTTGTAATATTAAGTAAAAATTCTGCCCCATTTAAGATAAATAATCTTGTTAGATTGCTGAATACACCTTCATAACATATTAGGCAACTAAATTTAAAATACTTATTATTTTTTCGTATTTTAAAAACAGTTTTTTCTTTAGATGGTGTAAAATTTCCAGCCCAGGTCTGGTCAAGAATTTTTTTTATAAAAGGAAAATATTTCCCATAAGGAAACCATTCACCAAATGGCACTAAATGGTTTTTTCTATACACATCAAGAATTTTTCCTTCTGGGGAAATAAATACTGCTGCATTATAATCTTTATTAATTATTTTACCATTTTTAATTTCTTGTTCAAAATCAAGGGTTCCTGTAAAAATATATATATTTAAATCTTTTGCCAATCTTACGACATTTTCTGCATACTCAATTCTATCTCTAAGATGTGGAAATTTTAATAGTTTCTCTTTATGGTTAATATAATATCTTAGATAGTCAAGGACAGCTGTTTCAGTCCACACAATCAAATCAGGTTTATATAATGCAGATTTTTCAGAAAGAACTGTTAGTTTTGAAAGAACATCATATTTTATATCACTCCAATAGAGATTAGGGTCAATATTTCCCTGAATAAGGGCAATTTTGATTTTTTCCATATCATTGGTTTTTATTTTGATTTGCTGGATTCTTATGAATCCATAAAATAAAGGTATAAGAAATATTATTAATGCAGTTAAAATATATTTTTTTTGAAATAAAAGAATATATTCAAGTATCAGTAAATTTATAAGTATTACTAAAAAAGAGACAATCCACATACCAAAAATTTCAGAAATTTGGATAAATGGTAAGAAATTCCATTGGGAATGAGCAGTAAGTCCCCAGGGGAATCCTAAAAAACCTATTGAGCGTATATATTCTATCAATGTCCATACAGAAGGAATAATTAGAAGTCTGAGCGTGGGGAAGTGGAGAATAAACAATTTGCATAGAAATAGATTTATACCAAAATATATAGCAAATCCTAAAAGCAGAGCAGGAAGGCTTAATGGATGAAATATTTTTAGCCAGAATAGTAAAATAAAATGGAATACAATCCCATATAATGCACCAAAAAGAAAAGCGTGAGATGTTTTTTTTACATTATAAATTACATAAAATAATGGTATTAACGAAAAAAACTGGATAAAAAAAAGATTAAATTCAGGATATGAAAGATTTGATATAACTCCACTTAATATTACAAGAAAAATGTATTTTGCATTTTTATTCTGTTTTATTATTTTATAAATGTTGTTCTTAAGTAAAATCCGTAAATCCATCCTTCCAATCCATCAATTAATTTAACTTTATACCAGTAATCATACATATTTGATATACTTACTCGCTTTTTACTTCTTTCAATAATTTTTACCATTGTGCCAGCAGGTATTCTTTTTATAACTTTACTTTTTGTTGTTGGTTTTTTTCTCAATTTGACATTGTCAATTACATATCCAAGAGTTTGAGCTTCTTCTGAGCGTGGATATTCTTTCTTTATTTTTACATAAATTTTATGTGCTTTTTTATAAAACTCTCGTATTTTTCTATCTGTAATACCAATTTCTTTTTTTACACTTGGACCGTGTTCATAAAGGTAAAGGTATAAATCAGCAAGTCTTAAAAGTATAGATGGTGCATATAATGCTTTAGGATTGTTATTGTAACAACACCAATACTGGTTAATTACTCTTAAGATTTCTTTATATCTGTATGCAGGGTCTGTTACAAATCTTGCGTTTCTTGCAAGAGATTTGTCTTCTATTTTTTTAATAAATTTGCTATGTGGATTTAAATTTTTTAATTCAAAATATGCAGATTTATCATAATATAATAAGTATTCATAGCCTATTTTTTTGAATATAATCTTTATGTCATATTTCTGTTCTATTTCCTCAATTTTATTTTCAAACCATTTATCAGGTTTAATATAAAAATTTCTTTTAAGTTCTGTAACAAGCTCTTCAGCGGATTCATTTATTATATACAATGCCTCTTCTTTTTCTTCCTGTGAATAGTCGTATTCAAGTGCTTTTTGTGCAGAAAGAATTGCCTGACGATAGTCCTGAAATTTATAATACATTTTCGCATCTTCAAGATAATTTATTCCTTTTTCTCTTACCTTTATTCCTGCACAGGAGATAAGCGAGATGATTATGGATAATATAAAAAGTTTTTCTGCTTTTTTCATCTCTATAAGTGTAAAATTACAAAACTATCCATCATTATTCCAGCTATCCAGTGTATAATTATAGCAAATGAAACACTGCGATATTTTAAAACATAATATCCCAAAACAAAACCTGCAATCAAAGATAGTATAATTTCGCCAGAAGGCTTGGTATAATGAAGTAAAGTTGATGGTATTGTTTGAATCATAATAGCAAGCCATAATCCCAATTTTTTTTCAAGTCCAAAAAGCACAAACCCTCTGAATAAAAATTCCCAGCCAATATAATAAAAAAGATAAACAATTTCTATAATAACAAATTTATGAAGCACTCCAATAACTTCTTTAGATAACGGATATTCTGTCTGAAATTCTTTTTGAAAAGAAGAGAACCATATAAGTGCTACCAATATAGGTAAAACAATAATAATAAACTTTATACCTTTATTGAAATTTTTAAAATTAAATCCATATTCTTTCAATTTTTCTTTAAAAACAAATTTTATAATGATTGCAGGTAAAACAAAAAAGAAAAAGAAAACTAAAAGGTAATGTGAAATTACTGCAATAAAGGATGAAATATTTAATATTTTCATTAATCTATCGTGAGTTATAAATACAGGGTAAATTCCAGTTATAATTGTTAGATATAGAAGAATTATATTTTCTTTATTGTGTAAAAATTTTTTCATAAGGGATTTGATAAATATATAGTTCTTTTCCTTTTTTATAAAGAATAAAATTTCCATCTGGTGTTATGCTATAGAAATCATCTATGTTATCAAGAATTTTATAATAGCTTCTGGTAATAGGATCAAACATTACAAGTTCGTTAGGGTCTTGATAATCTATTTTGTTGTTTTTGTCAAAATCAGTTAAACGGCCATATATTAAAATAAAGTTATACCCTGGCAACCATTTGAAATTTTTTATAGATTTTTTTTCA